>JANMJF010000571.1:0-4411 GCA_031371245.1 Pseudomonadota bacterium
ACCACGCGGTCGTAGACGTTCATCACGAATAAAGAGCCCGCCACGGTCAGCAGATTGACCAGCACGCCGGCTACGATCGACTCCAAGTAGTAGGGCGTATAGGCGAGCAAGGTGCGCCAGAACCAGCCACGCTTGCGCTGCACTACGCCGTCCTGTTCCTCGCTGTGCGCCGGTTCGAGCGCGGGCTGCGTGAAAATCACATAACCGCTGTAGTTGGTTTCCAGCTCAGCAAGCGGAATTTCGCGCGCGCCAAAACCGCTTTCCGGCAACACCACCTCGACGTTGTCGTCGGACAGCAAGCGCGTCAGCACACAGGCGCCGCCGTCCTTGAACAACAGCGTGACCGGCAAGGTCAGGGCGGAGAGCTTGGCCAAGCGCCGGCGTACCACCTGGGCGGCGAAACCGTGAAACGCGGCAGCACGCACGAAGTCGCCCGCTGCAAAACGATCACCCGCGATGGGTAGGCCCGCCAGCAGCGCGCTCATGGATACCGGCCGGCCATGCAAACGAGTAACGATGTGCAGGCAGGCGCGCAGCGGATCGTCGTCAACGCTGGCGGTAGCCGCAGATTCAAGCGCGCTGTTCACGTCGATGTAGGACTCAGTTTGGAATGGTCGCGGACTCACCTCGAACGAGGCTGACCGCTGATGGGCTTCGCTTGGCAGACCATCGGGTTACTTCCTCTTGAGCACGCTTGGTGGGCATCGCCGCTGGCGGTGTGACGACGCCGATGATAGTTCAGGGTTCTGCGCCGGACACTCCAAATTTCCCAGCCAGGATGCCTTTGCTGGCATCGACGAAATAAACGTTGGTCAAGTCGTCGTAAGTACCGGACGCCAGATTCGAGCGCGCGTTGAATAGTTCGTCTTCGGCGTTCAGCAGATCGAGCAAGGTGCGCCGACTGATCTCGAATTGCGCGC
Organism: Pseudomonadota bacterium; assembly: GCA_031371245.1. GTDB lineage: Bacteria > Pseudomonadota > Gammaproteobacteria > JADJYF01. The sequence goes on from JANMJF010000571.1 coordinate 921, forward strand.
GATAGGCCTCCAAGGTGCCCTGGCTGGCGTCGACGTATTGCTGCAAGTGGATCAGGCGGCTTTCGCTGGTAGCGCGGCTCTCCATCGCGATGGCGACATTTTCGGCAATGGAACGGAAAGTGTCGTCGAGCTTATCGTCGGCCTCGGTCTTGCGTTCAGCCGCTGCCAGGGACTGAGCGCGATCCGCTCCACCACGGTAGAGATTCCAACGCGCCACCAGCATCAGACTGCTGGTATTACGATTGCCGCTGATACCGCCGACATCGTTGTCGCGACGTAAGCTGCCCTGCAGATCTAAACGAGGTTGGTAGCCAGCGTGTGCCGCTCGGATAATTGCCAGCGCAGCTTCTATATCGGCCTTGGAACGCATGACGGCGGGATGCTGGGTGATGGCTTCCTCCTGCGCCGCGTCGGTGGCAGTGGCGAGGTCGTTGGCATCGACCATGCCATTCTTGACCAGGCCCGAGGCCACGGCATTGGGCTTAGCCAGCTCGCCGGGCGCGTCACCGATGGTGCGTACATAACGTGCTTCAGCCTCGTGCAGCCCGCCTTGACGGGCGGCCAAGGTGCTCATGGCCAGGGCCAGGCGGGCCCGCGCCTGCGCGACGTCGGCCTTATTGCCCACCCCGCTACCACTCTTAGCGTCGACGCTCCTGAGAACCTCATCGTGAGATTTGACATTCGTACGAGCCAGATCGACGAGGTCGCGATTGCGCAATACGTCGACATAGGCCTCGACCGCCTTGAAAGCCAAGGCATTCTGGGTGTCCTGCAGACTATGCTCGGCGCTATTGAGGAGTGCGACTCGGCGCTGCACTTCGCTGGCGGTCGCCATCCCGTCCCATACCAACTGAGTGACCGTCAGCCCGCTTTCGCGGCGCCACAGGTCATCGTCGTTGTTACGTCGGTTGAGCTGCTTGATATTGCTGTGTTCTTCGCCGAAACGGGCGTCGACATCGACACTCGGCAGGTAACCGGCCCGCGCCTCGCGAACATCGTGACCCGCCGCGCGTACCGCAGCGGCGGCGCCCGTCAGCTGGGGATTGGTAGTCAGGGCCTGGCGCACGGCATCTTCGAGGGTAGCCGCCGCCAGTGGCAGAGACGTCAATACCGCCAGACACAGCACCGACCAACGCCGCGCCGCGCGCGGCCCACCGACGGTGCGCGACCGAACACGTGGCGGCCGGTCAAACGGGGGGGTCTCTTGCATCGTTATCAACCCAGTTTTGTCGACGTCCGTAACTCGATGTACAGCAAAAATTCGCGCGCTTGGACGCGCGGCCCGGCCCAAGATGGCGTTGAGCGCAGGGGCTCCCGAGTTCCCGCTTAAGCCTGGGCGTCGCCCTATTTAGCTTAGTAATACTCGTAAAGTAACTTAGAACAAAGTATAGGTAAAGCTTTGTGCTTCGTCGATTTTTTTAGCAGGGTCGAGGTCGGCCGAAGGCCAGCACCACCGTCCCAGCGCCGCCGCAGATTCGTCCTGAGTGCGATTGCTGCTAGGTCTGGATGTCGTATTTCTTCATCAGATGGTAGACCGTCGGTCGACTCACCCCTAATAGTTCCGATGCACGGTTGACCTGGCCGTCGGCCGCCGCGAGCGCGCGCCTTATGGCACCGGCTTCCGCTTCTTCGCGGCACTCCTTGAGCGTCGACATGCGCGTTTCTCCCACCGCTTCAAGTTCCAGATCCCCAGGTTCGATGTAGCGGCCGTCAGCCATGATCACTGCACGTTTCACCCGGTTCTCAAGCTCGCGGACGTTGCCAGGCCAACCATAACCCTGCATGGCCTTGACCGCCCCATCGCTGAAATCCTTGATGCGTCCGCGGTGCATATCCGCCATCTGCGCAAGCAGCGCACGGGCGATCAACACCGTATCGCCAAGCCGATCACGCAGCGGCGGGATCAGCACCGACACTTCGCTGATGCGGTAATAGAGGTCTTCACGAAAACGGGCGTCGCGGATCTGCGCGCTGAGGTCCTGATGGGTCGCGCAGATGACGCGCGTATCGACCGCAATTTCCTCACGCCCACCGACCCGTTCGATGACACGCTCCTGCAGGAAACGCAACAGCTTGGCCTGCAACGACGACGGCAGATCGCCGATTTCGTCCAGGAACAAGGTGCCATTATTGGCGAATTCGAGCTTGCCCTTGGTCTGTTTGCTAGCGCCAGTGAAGGCACCCCGCTCGTAGCCGAACAGCTCGCTCTCAAGCAAGGTGTCAGGGATCGCCGCGCAGTTGATGGCGATGAAATCGTGTCCGCGGCGCGGGCTCAGCTCATGCAGCGCGCGGGCGAGGATTTCCTTGCCAGTACCACTTTCGCCGAGCAGCAGCACACTGGCATCGGTCGGGCCGATTTTTTCGATGCGCCGGCAGACTTCCTGCATCGCCTTGCTGCCACCGATAATACCTGCCAATGGCGTGGTCGACTGCTTCGTCAGCCGTTGATTCTCGGCCTCGAGTTCCGACAGTACATGGGCGCGCTCGACGATCATCCGCAGCACATCGGGATCGATCGGCTTCTCGTAAAAATCATAGGCGCCCTGCGCCACTGCCCGTACCGCGACCTCACGATCATCATTACCAGTGACGACCACCACCTTGGTGGTTGGCGCAAACTCCAGGATCTCACGCAGCGCCGCCAAGCCTTCGGACGCATTGGCGGCATCCGGAGGCAGACCCAAATCCAGCGTCACGACCGGCGCCTGGCTTTGTTTGAGGGCCGCCAGCGCACTCGCGCGGTCGCCCGCCACGGTCACCTCGTAGTCCTCAAAATTCCACTTAAGCTGCTTCTGCAGGCCAGGGTCGTCATCGACGACCAGGAGTTTGCGCTTTGCCATTAATATCCTGTTGCGATACGTGTTTCACTTCGTGCAGCCACCTCGACCAGCGGCAGCACGATGGTGAAGCGGGTGCCGATCCCTGGCTCGCTGTCGACCAGCAGTTCGCCGTGCATGGAGCCGATCAGATGTCGGCTCTCGTAGGCGCCGATGCCCATGCCCGCCTTGCCCTTGGTGGTGTCGAATGGCTTGAACAGGCGATTGTGGATGAAGTCGCGGTCCATGCCACAACCAGTATCGGTAATCGCGGTGCGAACTTCACTCTCACTGCATGCAACCTCAACGTCGACCTGTCCGCCGTCGACCGTAGCCTCGATGGCATTTTGCAGAAGATGCTGAACGACGGACAACAAATGGTCACGGCTGGCCCGCACGTAGATGCCCTGTGCCGGGCGCACAAATCGTGGACGAGGGTGCGCATCGCGCTTGGCTGCCACGGCGGCCTCAAGCAAATCGCACAATTCCACCACCTCGTCACTCTCAACTTCGGCCTCGGCCTGGCGGTGTCGCAGACTGGCGAGCATGCTCTTCATTTTGGTCGTCGCGTCATCGACGGTGTTGAACGCATCGTCGATGAATTCAGGATTGTGGCGATGCTTACGGGCATTGCTGCCTATCAGAGACAACTGCGCAACGACATTTTTGAGGTCG
>JANMJF010000428.1:0-3312 GCA_031371245.1 Pseudomonadota bacterium
CGATGACCATGTACGAACCGGTCGCAGACCTCGCTGCCATTAAAGTGCCGACACAGATCATCGTCGGCGCCGAAGACAAACTCACGCCACCGGCGGTGTCGCGCAAGATGGCGGCCGCCATTCCCGGCGCGCGCCTGTTGGAGCTGGAAAACAGCGGACACCTCAGCAATATCGAAGCGCCCGAGGCCTTCAATGCCTGCGTGCGCGCGTTTCTCGCCTCGCTTTAAAATTGACTCGCGAGATTCCCCGCAGTCACGATGCGGCGGCCAGCTCCGGCGTCGGCGGCGCATCGTCGCCATCGATTTCGATACGATCGCGTCCGCCACTCTTGGCGGCATACAAGGCGCGGTCGGCGCGGCGCAACAAACTCTCGGTATCAAAACCTTCCAGGCCACGCGCATGGATCAGGCCGATCGAAACCGTCAGGTGGCCGTTCTCGCCATTCGCGTGAGGGGTATTCAGATCGCGCACGCCGTCGATGATCGATTCGGCGATGAACAGCGCATCGTTGCTGCTCACGCCCGACGAAACGATACAGAATTCCTCACCGCCATAACGGAACACGAGATCACTGGCACGACGCGCCGAGCCGCGGATAACCTCGGCCACTTGTTTCAGCGCGCGGTCGCCGGCGATGTGCCCGTAATTGTCGTTGTATCTCTTGAAATGATCGATGTCGATCATGTAAACCGCTAGTGCCTCATTACCACGCCGAGCGCGGTTGAACATGTTGACGAACAGTTCATCGAAGAGCTGACGGTTGTAGGTATTGGTCAGCGAGTCGGTGTGGGACAGCCGGCTGATGGTGCGGATGTTCTCCTCGTTGGAACGCGTGAATACATACATCGCGTAGGCGAGCGTTGGATAGGCAAGCGCTAGAATCGCGACGGACAGCGGCTCGTAGCCATAGCGGCGCAGATAAAAAACCACCGCCAGACCGAGCAGATGCGCGCCGGTCCAAAAGCTCCCGCGGCGACTACCCATCACCAGATAGGCAATCATCGGCACCAGCATCTGCCACGGTTTATTGTCGATCAGTTCGCTGCCGAAATAGATCCCGAGCCAGGTGATGACCACACACAACGCAATCAAACTATTGGCGCACAACACCAGCGCCACCTGCCGCACGTTATGCAAATAGCACAACACGTAGATGCAGAGGAAAAAAGTGCCGGTCGCCAAGGTCAGTCCATTGATGCCGATCACGACGTAAGCCGGTATTACAAACAGCGATAAAGCGGTGGCGATGTATAAAAAGCGCGACAATACCTCGGCACGGAAAGCCGCGATTTTCGTTTCACCGGGATCGGCCGGTTGCCGGGACTGGGACATGGTCAACTTTGTTGCTTCCTGCTCGTTGTGCTGCCACGCCGCGCGCACGGCTAACGGTCGCGTCGCGCTGGCAGACACACCTTAACCAAGCACGCCAACCCCGCCCACGAACCATGTCGCGTTCCTGCAGCATTGACGCAATAGTTCACAGTCTCATCACCGCACTGAGAGGCCCGGATCATTGCCGTCAGCGCTGCGCGTGGTGGCACAATGACGGTCCGCGCGTGCCCTTCGCCAGCGCATAGCCGACGAGATAAACGCGCATGATCGAGCCGCTGCCGCCGCCCGTTGAAGCACTCACCATCGAGGTGCTGATCGAGGTCCCGCGCGGCAGCTTCGCGAAACGGGATGCACATGGCGCCGTCGAGTTCCTCTCGCCCCTGCCCTGTCCATTCAACTACGGTTGCGTTCCGGCGCTGCCGGCAGCCGATGGCGACGCCCTCGATGCCGTCGTGCTCGGCCCACGATTGCTGATAGGACAGCGCACACAGACCAAAGTGCGTGGCACCATTGTCTTCGTCGACGCCGGCCAACAGGACGACAAACTGATCTGTGCGGCGCTCGAACTCACAGCTTCAGAGCGTCGCCTGGTGCTGGGCTTCTTCCATCTCTATGCGCTATGCAAACGGCTCATGAACCGCGCCCAAGGCCGCCGCGGGCCGACCCGCTGCCTGGGCTGGCGTGATGTTGCCGTCTTTGCGAGCAGCGCGCCATGGCGATGAAGCGCACTGGCTTTGTGCCAATTAAGATCCCTCACGAGGTGTCTCAAACGCCGCCATGAAATCGCCCAGAGCGGTCGCGGCCAGGCCGTGCAGCACGCCGGCCCGATCGGCCGCGTCGCGGTTCTGACTGAGTTTGAATTTACCCACGGCACGCTCGATCTGTAACTCGATGCCGACCACCGCCGCCAGCATGCGCTGCGCATAGGCCGGTGGCGCATCGCCGAGCTGCCACGGCCGCGCGCGCTCCGCCTCATGCACGGCGGTCAATTCTTCCACCAACGCGCGCACCCACCGCGCATCGTCGATCGCACGCAGCTGGCCATGCACATGCAGAACTGCGTAGTTCCAGGTTGGCACCACCTGACCGTTAATCGCCTTGCTGGGGTAAAGCGTGGGCGAGACATAACCCTGTGGCCCCTGAAAGATCGCCAGTGCCGGCAGCCCCGCGCCTAGCGAGCGCCACAATGGATTGGCGCGCGCCACATGACCGCGCAGCACGCTGAGCGTGTCATCGGGCAACAGCGGAATAGGGTTGGCGAGCAAACCATCGGGGCCTTGACAGACCAAGGTCGCGAGCGGGTAGGCCCGTGCCAGGGCCACTAGCACCGCAGGACGTGTCTCGTCGAAATGCTTGGGTAAATACATGCAGCAAGCTCGCCTCAGTGGTCTGGGCTTTCGAGGCCCAGACGCTGATGCCACTCGGAGATCGCTTCCAGCGGATAGTCCTCGAAGCGCTTGTCGCGCTTGCCCATCACCAGCGGCACCCAGCTCGCTTTGGAACCGAGCATCAGATGCGTGCGTTCGGGCGCCACTGGCAAATCGCTATCGACGGCCGAAGCGAAGGGATGAATCAGCGCTGGCCAGCGCGGGTCCCATAACCACAGCGCGCTGCCACATTCGCCGCAAAAATGACGCTCGGCCGGACTGCGCTTGGCGCGCCCCGCCGCGCTCGCCAGGCATCATGGCGCGATAGACCTTGACGAACTTGCGCCCACGCACTCGCAGCGTCCCATTGTCACCGCCGAGATTGATGGCATAACCGCCACCGCCAGCTGTCTTGCGACAGATAGAGCAGTAACAGACATTGAACGGATAGGGATGCCGCGAGAAGAGTTTGAATTTCACTTTGCCGCAATGGCACGAGCCCTCGAGTTGCACGGTGTGCTGCTCCAAATACCGATGAAGTCTGGACATTATTAATCAGCAACGATTGGCGTCAGGTTCGCAACCGACGCAATCACCATCAACACCTGTTCAG
>JANMJF010000632.1:0-2124 GCA_031371245.1 Pseudomonadota bacterium
TCGCCTGTGGGTCCGAATTCATTCAGACATTCCTGCCAGAGCCTATCTCGAAGTTGCGCCTTTGAATGTCCGAAAGAATTCGGACCCACAGGCGAGGCGAGCCCGCCGCTTAGGGATAAATCACCAGGGTCCGCACTTCGATGCTCTCGCGCGGCCGGGTGCCGGCCGGTGCCGCTGGATTCCTGAAGCCGGTGTGGGGTGTATAGCTGGCGCGGCCGTCTTCCGACGAATCCCAGTTCTTGAGTAACAGCACCTCATCGGGCTGCATATCCTTGGCGTAGTACCAGCGGTGCGCGGGGTTGTAAGTCAGCGAGTAGATCTCGCCGCTGTAGCGCGGACGCTCGAGATCGTCCTCGCCGAAATGATGAATGGCGGTGTTTACTAAGTCGGCGCGCGCGACGCTGCGCGCGTCGCACACCGCGAGCGGAACGTCCTGCACGGGGCCGATGATCGGTCGCCACACATTGATGAGCGCCATGCGCTGGCCGCTATCGTTTGTGCGGCCGGCATCACGGAGGATCTCGCGGGCGCGGCGCGGGCCGGAGTTTGGCGTGTAATCGTCATGGGCGGCGTCGACCGGCATACGCACGCCAGGCTGGCCTTGCGCGGCACGCACCGCGCTGCGCTGATTGTGATCGAACACCACCACGTCCAGCGCACCTAACACACGTCGCAAGAAGCTGGCCACTTCCGGATAATAATGGGCACGCACGTTTTCGTCGTCATAGAAATCCATGATCGCCGACGGCGCGTGTAACAGTTCAAAGCCGGCGCTATCAACGGTCGCCGCCGGCGACAGCGCACGGCAATCGGTGATCGCCATGGCATGGTGTTCCAGCGGCGGACGCACCACGGCACGCCCGCAGTTGGGCGGATAGACCAGATGCTGGGCACGGCTGTCGCTCGCGACCAGATAGGCGAGCTGCGCGACGACGTCGGTGGTGGCGTTGAGCATGGCTAGGATCTCCCCTGGGTGGCGCGTTTCGCGCTCCTGGATGGTGCCGCCGAAACAAGCAGCGTCAACTAGACTTGCTTGCCGTCAAAGGTAGCGCCGTAATGAATCGCACCGTCGTGGGCCTCGCGGCGCCGGATCTGCGCCGGCCATACCGCGTGCTGACGATTGGGCAGGGGCAGCGCCAAGGCCGTGCCATCGCGCATGAAGGCATCGGTAGGCGAGTCGACAACGAAGCCGATGCCGGTGTCCGAGTGGTCGCGCAGCAGCAGGTCGATGATGGCGTCCGCTTCGCCGGCTGCGTTGAGTACCAGCGCCGACACTTTGTCGCTGCCTGGTGCGGCGTTACGGCGCAGATCTTCGCGTCGATTGAAGACACGAAAGAAATCAGCCGTCATGCCATCGCCGAGGTCCGGCGTCTCGCTGAAGCTGATGGCCACCACCGTGTGTTCGCCGCGCTCGAAGCTGAACACGACACGGCCAGCGATGTCGGCCGAGCCGAGTATGCCGGGCGACTGAATGGAGGTCGTGACGAACTCGCCGGCCGTGAGCGGCGACAGTTTGCCAGCCGCGAACATCACCCTCACCCCCTTTAAATTGATATCGATGACCCTTGCCGCCTGACAACGTCGACCCTGGTGCACGATGGAAAGTATCGGCGCGCCGAGCGACGGCGGTTCGAAGCGGTAGTAGCGACGACGATTATTGTTGGTCTTGTTGGTCATGAGCTCAGCCCTCTATTGCGCCGCACTCTAGCAGAACACCAAGCGGCAAGTGCAGCAGTTTGTTGGCTGGTTCACGGTTTTCGAGTTCGCGATCGGGCCAGCCAGCGCCGCGTCGTGGCTGGCACCCCGCCCGCCGCGCGACCAGAATAGACCCATGAACCTGCCACCCATCGACGACATTCGCGACTTCGACCTGCGCCGCCTGCCGGATGCTTTTTATGCCGATCCCTATCCGACGCTGCATGCCCTGCGCGCGCACTCGCCTATGCATCGCTGCCCGGACGGCGGCTTGCTGCTGACCCGCTACGCCGATCTTAATCATGTCTATCGCAACCCGCGGCTGTTCAGCTCGGACAAACAGCAGCAATTCCGGCCGCTGTTTGGCGACAGCCCGCTCTATGAACATCACACCACCAGCCTGGTATTCAACGATCCGCCGCTGCACAC
>JANMJF010000644.1:0-13415 GCA_031371245.1 Pseudomonadota bacterium
TTGCGGATCGCTAGGGTCGCGGCTAGCGGTTTACCGAATTCCAACGCATCCTTGCACAAAGGCACGATGGTGGTGCGGTCCAGCGACTTATCGAGCCCGTGATCCTGCTCGCGCATGTGACGGATGGCCACACCCGGCGCCGCTATCGGCTGATAGAGGATCTGTGAGAGATCGAGGCCGCGGGCTTTCCAATGATCGAGCGCGGGCTCGACGTCGAGCAGATCGACACGACCAATCAGTTCGTCGATGGTGCGTACCCCGAGCTCAGCCATGTATTCGCGCATTTCGGTCGCGATGTAGCGGAAGAAATTTTCGACGAACTCAGGTTGGCCGCTGAATTTGGCGCGCAGACGTTTGTCTTGGGTCGCGATGCCGACCGGGCAGGTGTTGAGATGGCATACGCGCATCATGACGCAGCCCAGCACCACCAGCGGTGCGGTCGCGAAGCCGTATTCTTCGGCGCCGAGCATGGCGGCGACGATGCAGTCACGGCCGCTCTTCAACTGGCCGTCGACCTGCACCACGATGCGATCGCGCAGTTGATTGGCGACCAGCACCTGCTGGGTTTCGGCCAGGCCGAGCTCCCACGGTACGCCGGCATGTTTGAGCGAAGTCACCGGCGAGGCACCGGTGCCGCCGTCATAACCCGAGATCAGTACCACGTCGGCGTGGGCCTTGGCGACGCCGGCCGCGACCGTGCCGACGCCGACTTCGGCGACCAGCTTCACATGCACACGCGCGCGCGGATTGGCATTCTTCAGATCATGGATCAGTTGTGCGAGATCCTCGATCGAATAGATATCGTGATGGGGTGGCGGTGAAATCAGGCCGACACCCGGCGTCGAATGACGGGTCTTGGCAATCCATGGATAGACCTTGTTGCCGGGCAGCTGACCCCCTTCACCGGGCTTGGCACCCTGTGCCATTTTGATCTGCAGATCGTCGGCGTTGACCAGGTATTCGCTGGTCACGCCGAAACGCCCCGACGCCACTTGTTTGATCGCGCTGCGGCGCAGATCGCCGTTGGCGTCAGGGGTGTAGCGTTCCGGATCTTCGCCACCCTCGCCGGTGTTGGAGCGACCACCGATGCGGTTCATGGCGATGGCGAGCGTTTCGTGCGCTTCGGCGCTGATCGAACCGTAAGACATCGCGCCAGTCGAGAAGCGCTTCATGATGGTATCGATGGACTCGACTTCGGCTAGTGCCACGGGTGTCGTGACCTTCTTGAAGCGGAACAGGCCGCGCAGGGTGGCGCGATGCTCGCTCTGGTCATCCACCGCCTGCGTGTATTCCTTGAAGACTTTGTACTGGCCCGAGCGGGTCGAGTGCTGGAGCTTGAACACGGTGTCCGGATTGAACAGATGGTATTCGCCGTCGCGGCGCCATTGGTATTCACCGCCCCACGCCAGATCGGGCTTCTTCACTACGCGTGTGGGGAAGGCCTCGTGATGGCGCAGGGCTACTTCGCGCTCGATGACGTCCAGACCAACGCCGCCGATACGCGACGCGGTCCAAGTGAAATAACGCTCGACGAAGGCCTTGTCGAGGCCCACCGCTTCGAAGATCTGTGCACCGCGATAGGACTGCACGGTCGAGATGCCCATCTTGGACATGACCTTGAGCAGTCCCTTGTTGACCGCCTTCAGATACAAGCGCACGGCAGTGTCGTGATCGCTTTCGCCTGCGTAGCGAGTTTTGGTATTGGTGGTCAAGATGCGCTGGCGCAGCATGTCGTCCAAGGTCTCAAGCGCGAGATAGGGATTGATGGCACCGGCGCCATAGCCGAGCAGCACCGCGAAATGGTGCACTTCGCGCGGCTCGCCCGACTCGATAACGAGACCGACCTTGATGCGTCGGCCATTGCGCACCAGGTGATGATGCACGCCGGCGGTGGCGAGCGCGGCCGGAATCGCGGCGTGATCACGATCGACGCCGCGATCGGACAAGATGATGAACGCATAGCCGGCATCAACCGCCGCATCGGCCGCCGCGCACACCGCGACTAGCGCCTGTTCCAGACCTTGCGCACCGGCGGCCACGGCATAGATGGTCGGAATGGTCTTAGTACGGAAGTCGAGCGCAGAGAGGTTGCGCAGCTTCTCGAGATCGTGGTTGTCGATGACGGGAGCGTTGAGCTTGATCTGACGGCAGCTCGATTCGCTAGGCGCGAGCAGATTGCTCTCCGGACCGATGGGCGTCGAGAGCTGTGTCACCAGCTCTTCGCGGATGCCATCCAGCGGCGGGTTGGTGACCTGCGCGAACAGTTGCTTGAAATAGTCGTACAACAGCCGCGAACGATTGGACAGGACCGCCAGCGCGGCGTCGGTACCCATCGAGCCCATCGCTTCGTTGCCGCTCAAGGCCATCGGCAGCATCAGCAGACGCAGGTCTTCGTGCGTGTAGCCGAAAGCCTGCTGACGTTGCAAAACCGTGGCGTGATCCGGCACATGCACATTGCTCGGTTCGGGCAGGTCATCGATCGAGATCTGATTGCGTGCCAGCCAGTCGCCATAGGGGAACATGTCGATGTACTGCTGCTTGAGTTCCGCATCTTCGATGATGCGGCCGGCTTGGGTGTCGACCAAGAAGATGCGCCCAGGATGCAGGCGACCCTTGATCTCGATGTTCTCCGGCGCGATGTCCAGCACGCCGACTTCTGAGGCCATCACCACCAGGCCGTCCTTGGTCACGTAGTAACGCGATGGACGCAGACCATTGCGGTCGAGTACGGCACCGATGACGGTGCCGTCGGTGAAGGCGATGGAAGCCGGTCCATCCCACGGCTCCATGAGGCTGCCGTGGTATTCGTAGAAGGCCTTACGTTTGGCGTCCATCGCCTCGTGGCCACTCCAGGCCTCGGGGATCATCATCAATACTGCGAGCGGCAGCGGGCGGCCGGCCATGTGCAGGAACTCCAGCACCTGGTCGAAACTTGCCGAGTCGGAATTGCCTTCCAGCACGATCGGGAAGAGCTTCTGCAGATCTTCGCCGAACAGGTCCGACGCGCACAGTGCCTCGCGCGCGCGCATCCAGTTGATGTTGCCGCGCAGGGTGTTGATCTCGCCATTGTGGGCGATGAAGCGGAACGGGTGCGCCAGCGGCCACGACGGGAAGGTATTGGTCGAGAAGCGCTGATGCACGAGCGCAAGCGCACTGTCCATGCGTTGGTCACACAAGTCCGGGAAGACCTTGTCGACCTGCACAGCATTCAGCATGCCCTTATAGATGAAGGTGCGATGGGACAGGCTGGTTACGTAGAACAGTGCCTTTTCCGCAATGCCGCTGTCCCATACCGCGTGTTCGACGCGTTTGCGGATGATGTACAGCTTGCGCTCGAAAGCCTCGTCGCTGGCGATGTCGTTACTGCGGGCGATGAACAGCTGGCGGAAGGCGGGCTCGCCGGAGCGCGCAGTCGGGCCGATCATGGCGTTGTCGCTGGGCACCTCGCGCCAGCCGAGCAGCCGCTGGCCTTCTTCTGCGATGACGCGCTTGAATTGCGCCACGCAGAACTCGGCATCCTGCGTGTCGCGCGGCAGGAACACCAGGCCCGCCCCGTAATGGCCGGCGGGGGGAAGCTCGAAGCCGAGCGCGGCGCAGGTCGGGCGCAGGAAGGCGTCGGGCATCTGAAGCAGGATGCCAGCACCGTCACCGGTGTTTTCTTCACAGCCGCAGGCACCGCGGTGCTCTAGATTGGCGAGGATGGTCAGCGCCTGACGGATGATGCCGTGGGATTTGCGACCCTTCATGTCGGCAACAAAGCCGACGCCACAGGAATCGTGCTCATGGGACGCGTCGTACAGCCCGCCCGTCGGGCCGCCGGTGCGCGGAAATCGAGTGCGAGCAGAATTCATCCCTACCAGTGCCTCCGAGATACGAGCCGTGAAAATGACGCGAACACGCGCGCAAAAGGACGGCGAGTATAGGCTGCAAGCGCGCAAACTGTCACCAAAATCGCGGTATGCGGCCGCGATTGCGGTGCACCGAAACAGATCGCGCTATGCCTATTTAAGCGTCGAAACGGCGCGCGGCCACGGCTGCTGTTTAGCCAGCGGCGCCGGCATGGCGTGGATCGCCGAATTGGCGGCCGTGCGTGAAGTGTACAGACCCGTCACAACCACGAACCAGGGCGCTTGTTTGAGTTTGACCTCAAGCACCGTGGCCTTTTCGCCGAGGCCGTGATCGCGAATGAAGCGGGTGGTGGCAGCGCGTTCGCGACTGCCGAACAACTGGATCACATAGTGTTGGGGGTTTTGCCGTTTGAGCCACTTCGCCGAATACAAAGACTCGTCTTTGGCGGTGATCGCAACTTGCGCGGCGGGCTTGGGACTGCGCTTGGTCGGCGCGATGCGTTCGGCGGCTGGTTTGTTTGTGGCCGGCTTAGGATGTGAAGCCGGCGCAGGGGCGGGTTTAGTGGCAGCAGCAGGTGCGCTCGGCGCCGGGCTTGCCTCAACCTGGGCGGGTGTCGGTTCCACTACTGCAGTGGCGGGTGTTTCCCCCGCTATCACGCCTTGCTCGGGCGCTGGTGCCGGTGATTCCGTCGTCGCGAGCCGGGCAGGCTCGGCGCTGATGGACGATGTGTTTACAGTCGGCCGTGGGACGGTGGGCGCGATGGTCTCAACCGCGACCGCCGGGGTTTCGCTACTTGGCGTGGGCAGGGTAATTTCGACGGTGCCGGGTGTGATGTTTGTGTTATGGCGGGATGCCAGCAGCATGCCGATCGCGACCGCGACCAGCACGAAGGCCGCAGCCGCCAACACGGCGGCGTACTTGCGTACGTTGAAACCGCGCAAGGCGCCGCCCATGGCACGCGCCGCATTGGCGGCGCGCACGCCGGGGTGGATCGGTTTTGGTCCAGCACCGCGCACACTGGCCAGCATGCGGCCGGGATTGCCTTCGGCGGCAGCGGCCAGCGCGTCGAGGTCCAGCCCCTCATCGAGCGACAAATCACCGGACGCCGCCGGCAGCACACTGAGTGCCAGGGTTTTCAGTTCTTCCGGTTCAAGCGGCGGCACGTCAACAACGTGGATGACCGCGCCCTCCGGAGCGACGGATTGCAGCCGTTCGCTGAAATCGCTGTCGGCGTCGCCGGCGATTACCACCCGCAGATCGCCGCGCTGGTGTTCGCTGTAGGCAAGCGAAAACAGCATCGCGCGGGCGCCTTCGTCGATATTCTCCGCATCATCCAGGGTCAGGATGCAGAGTTGTCCGCCGAGTTCGATCTCGGCCAGACGGGCGCGCAGATCTTCAACGCCGGCGTCGAGCTCGCCAAGTTCCAGCGCCTCGCTCAGCGCCTCAAGCAGGGCCGGCGCGGTATAGGTCGCGGCGCCGTTACACGGGATGACACGCCAATTGGCGCGCGTCTGGCTCGCGACCGCGCTGAGCAGGCGGCTGCGGCCGCTGCCAGCTTCGCCCTGTATCACTACCATCTGGTGGCTGAATTCGAGCAAGTGGCTAAGCAGGTCGAGACGCTGACGGATCGCCGGCGTGGTCAGGTAAGGCGGCTGCATCGGCGCCACGGTCGGGCTGTCATCCATCGCGGTCACACACTAGCTGACGAGTCCACGCATGTTTTACTCCAGGCTTGGGCGGCGCCAGCATACTCGGATCCGAACACTCGACCGTGTTCGACGGCGGCAAAGCGGTCGGTCATGCCGGCGATGTAATCGCTGACGGTGTGGGCCCGAGCCTGCAGGTCGGGCTCGCGGCGTACAGCATCCCTATCCGGCAGCAAGGCCGGATCAGTCATGAATGCCTGGAACAAATCGCTGACCAGGGATTGTGCGCGCTCGGCGATGCGCCGCACCGCAGGATCGTCGTAGAGCTGTTGGTGGAGCAGGCGCTTCAAAGCTAGGTGCTCCTCGCGTTTATCCGGTGAAAAATCGGCCAGCGCTTCGTGTTGGCCACGCACGTCTTCAACACTACAAGGTCCGCATTTCGCCAGTCGTGCGCGGCTTGCGTCGATAAAATCAGCGACAAAGGCGCCGAGCATGTGCCGAATCGCAGTGTAGGTCAGCCGTTTGCCGGCCAGCTCCGGGCTAGTGGCGCGACTGGAGTCCAGCGCCTCGCGAAAGCCGTGGTGTTCACACACCACTTCGAGGGACAAGATGCCAGAGCGCAGGCCGTCGTCGATATCGTGATGATTATAGGCAATCTCGTCAGCGACATTGGCGATCTGCGCCTCCAGCGACGGCTGCTGGCGTTTGAGAAAGCGTTCGCCGAGAGCACCCAAGGTGGCTGCGCGCGCCACGCTACAGTGTTTCAAGATGCCTTCGCGGGTTTCGAATAAGAGGTTGAGCCCATTGAATCCCACATAACGTTCTTCGAGTTCATCGACCACACGCAGTGAATGGAGATTGTGTTCGAAGCCTCCATAGGGCTGCATGCAGCGGTTGAGCGCGGTCTGGCCGGCGTGGCCAAAGGGCGTGTGGCCGAGGTCATGGGCCAGCGCGATGGCCTCGGTCAAATCCTCGTTCACACACAAGGCACGGGCAATAGTGCGCGCGACCTGGGCGACTTCCAGCGAGTGCGTGAGCCGCGTACGAAACATGTCCCCTTCGTGATTGACGAAGACCTGGGTCTTGTATTCCAGGCGGCGAAACGCCGACGAGTGAATGACGCGATCGCGATCGCGTTGGAATTCGCTACGCCAGGCGGGGGGCGATTCCGGCACACGCCGCCCCCGCGACTGACGCCCATTGACGGCATAGGCGGCCAGGTCCTGACTCATGGGGTGACGACGGGCGTGTGGATCATGAGGGTGGCGGCGTCTCAGGCCGCCGGCTCTGCACTGAGCTCGGCCTGCAGCAGGCTGTCATCGTAGTCGCGCGTCACACAGGCTTGTCCCAGCGCACGTAACAACACCAATCGTATTCGTCCGCCGACATTCTTTTTGTCCTGCAGCATGAGTTCGCGAAACCGGGCGGGCGACATCGCCGACGGCGGTGTAGTTGGCAACTGTGCGCGGGCCAGCAGCGCGACGATGCGACCCAGATCGACCTGACTCAACCAGCCGGCGCGGGCCGACAGGCGCGCCGCCATGCACATGCCGGCGGCGACCGCCTCGCCGTGCAGCCAGTTGCCATAACCGCTGGCGGTTTCGATGGCATGGCCAAAGGTGTGGCCGAAGTTGAGGCTGGCCCGTTCGCCGGTTTCTCTTTCGTCGGCCGCCACTACGTCGGCCTTATTCTGGCAGGCGCGGCGGACCGCCTCGGCCAGCGCGGCCGGCTGGCGCGCCAGCAAGGCATCGAGCTCGGTCTCCAGCCACTCGAAAAACTCCCGATCTCGAATCAGTCCGACCTTGATGACTTCGGCAAGACCGGCGTGCAATTCGCGCTCGGGCAGGGTATCGAGGGTGGTGGTGTCAGCGACGACGGCGATAGGCTGGTGGAAGGCGCCGACCATGTTCTTGCCCAGCGGGTGATTGACCGCCGTCTTACCGCCGACCGAAGAATCGACCTGGGCGAGCAGCGTGGTCGGGACCTGCAGGTAGTCGATACCGCGCTGGTAGCAGGCTGCCGCAAAGCCACCCAGATCGCCAATCACGCCACCCCCCAGAGCGACCAGCAGGGCGCCGCGTTCCACGCGCTTTTCCAGCATGAAGCCCATCACGGCGCCAAATGTCTCCAACGTCTTATGCCCCTCGCCGTCGGGCAACACCAGCGTTATACAGCGGCGCGTGGCGAAGTGGCTGCACACCCGCTCCAGGTAAAGCGGCGCAACCACCTCGTTGGAGAGCACGATGACCTGCTCGGCTTTGACCAGCGTATCGAACAGCGCGTGGTCGTCGAGCAAGCCAGCACCGATGTGGATAGGGTAGCTGCGCGCACCCAGATCGACCTTCAGTAAGGTGCTCACAACAGACTGCCGGTTATTTTTTTGATCACTTGTTTCACTGAAAGTTTGCCGGTGTCGATGACCAAGTGGGCGACCTCCTGGTAGAGCGGCTCGCGCTTCTCGACGATAGTGCGCAGCGTCGCTGCGGGGTCAGCGGTGCGCAGCAGCGGTCGATTGACATCGAAACGGGTGCGCTCCACCAGCTTGTCGACGGGGCTCTTGAGATAGACCACGAAGCCCCGCCCGTTGAGCCAGCGACGGTTGTCGGTGGCCAACACGGCGCCGCCGCCGGTCGCCAGCACGATGCCGTCGCGCTGGGTCAGCTCGTCGATCAGGCGCGTTTCGCGCTCGCGAAAGCCAGCCTCGCCTTCGATGTCGAATATCAGCGCGACACTCGCGCCGGTACGATGCTCGAGCGCCTGATCGCAATCGATGAATTCGAGTTTCAGGATGCGCGCTAACTGGCTGCCAATCGTGGTCTTGCCAGCACCCATCGGACCGACCAGGAATATGCGTGATGCAATCGCCATGATTGCTCAGCCGAGTTGCCGCCGCCGAGGGCGTGTGCGCATGGCTATCATCGCTCCGACGCAAAAAAAAGCGGGAGCCCACGCTCCCGCTTCCCATAGTAGCAGCTGCCGACGGCTTAGCGCTTGGATAGTGAGAGAGTCTCTTTAATGATCTTCGGCGTCACGAACACCAGCAATTCCTGTTTGCTGGACTTAATCCCGGTACGCTTGAACAGGCGGCCGAGGTAGGGCAGATCGCCGAACCACGGCACGCTGGTTTTGTCGTCACGATTTTCCGACTCAAAGATGCCGCCGAGCACCACGGTGTCGCCGTCATCGACCAGCACCTGGGTGGTCAGCCCGTTGGTATCGATGCTCGGGGTGCCGGCAAAGATCTGACCCACAGAGTCCTTGTTGACGGCCAGGTCCATGATCAGCCGATCGTCGGGGGTGATCTGCGGGGTGACCTTGAGGCTCAGCACGGCCTTCTTGAACGACACCGCCGACGCGCCGCTGGAAGAAGCTTGCTGATATGGGATTTCAGTCCCCGATTCAATGGTCGCCTCATGCTGATTGGCAGTGATCACGCGCGGTGCAGAAACAACCTCGCCCTTGCCTTCCTGCTGCATGGCTGTCAACTCAAGTTGCAGAAGATAACTGCCGATCTTGCCGACCGCGTACTTGAAGTTGGCGGCCTGACCCGAGGTCGCCAGATCGACGATGTAGTTTTCCAGGCCATCGGTATTGTAGGTTGTGACGCCGGGATACTTGACGTCGCCAGGAATGCCACCGCCGAGGGAGGAGTTGAATCCGCGCACGCCGCTGCCGCTCGGGCTCACTCGGTCGTTCTTCAGGTTGCCGAGGTGACTGTAACCAAACCGCACACCGATATCCTTCGAGAAATCTTCGTTGGCAATCACGATGCGCGATTCGATCAGCACCTGGCGCACCGGAATATCCAGCACCTTCACCAGATTGCGCAGTTCGGTGATCTTGTCGGCGGTGTCCTGCACCAACACCGTATTCGTCCGCTCATCAATGGTGGCATGGCCACGCGGTGACAACAGCTTGTTCTTCTCGTCTTCGAACAAGTCGACGAAGGCCTGAGCTTTTGCGTAGTTCAGTTGAATGAATTCCGTTCTCAAGGGCGCGAGTTCCTGAATCTGCTTCGCCGATTCCAGCTCAAGTTTCTCGCGGTTCGCGATCTCTTCCTGTGGCGCGACCATCATGACGTTGCCGATCTCGCGCTTGTCTAAGCCCCGCGACTTGAGAATGATGTCGAGCGCCTGGTCCCAGGGCACGTTTTTGAGGCGCAAAGTGACGTTGCCGCCGACCGTGTCGCTGGCCACTAGATTTTTTTCAGTGAAGTCTGCGATCAGCTGCAACACCGCGCGCACTTCGATGTTCTGGAAATTGAGCGACAGACGTTCGCCGGTGTAACCGAATTTCTTCTTTTTGTTCTCGACCTCTTCATCTTTGGTCAGCGGGCGCAATTCAATAGTCAAGGTGTTGTCGGACTGATAGGCCAGATGTTCATACAGCCCGGTGGGCTTGATCACCATGCGCGTGCCATTGCCTTCGCGGAAGGTGTCTATCTCCTTGGCCGGCGTCGCGAAGTCGAGCACATCGAGTTTGCGGTCGAGGTTTTCCGGCAGGTTGGTGTCGGCGAAGTCGATCACCACGTTGTCGCCTTGCTGAGCGATGTTGATGCCGATGTCGGGCGCCGACATCTTGACCACGACCTGGGCCTCGCCGTGCACACCGCGTCGGAAATCGATGTCCTGGATGCTGCCTTTGCCATGGCCAGGCATGGTATTGCCCGCCGCCTGGGCGACGTTCGCGACGGGCGTAACAACCGGCGTCTTGTGGGTCGGCGCAGTCGGCAGCGTTTCGGTCTGCAGGCTCGATGCGTTTCCTTCCAAGGTGATGGCGATGACGTCGCCATGAGTTTCGATATCGTAAGGCACAAGTTGCCCGAGATTGACGACCACGCGTGCGCGATTCTCTGCTTCGACGGCGGTGACGCTTTCTGCGTTGCCAACACCGATGCGCTGTGTGCGATCCTTGAGGTTCAGGGTTGTGCCCGGCAGATCGATGGCAATCCGCGCCGGATTGTCGATGGTAAAGCTGAGGGGCGCACTCTCGACAGGCGCAGACAGCTTTAATTTGACCTGTACGCGGTTGCCCGGCAATGAGGTATAGCTGACGTTATCTAACGTAGCTGCCGTCACCGCGTTCGAGAATAAACTGCTAAGGGCCAGCAAGCCGACTACGAGCGGTCTACGACCTGTGTAGCGCTCACGTCGCGTCGGCGCTGGCCGGCTGCTCGTGAAAATATTGAGGCTGGTTTTGATACTCATCTTTCGACCCCTTGTCTGGGTTATTCTTCGGACAACGCGAGTGATGCAGCGCGTTCCTGCCAGCGCCCTTGCGAGTCCTTGATGATTTCGCGGACGTCGATGCGATCTTCCTGGATATTTGTGATCTTGCCGAAATTGCGCCCCAGATAGTTGCCGACCTGGACACGGTGCACAGTGCCGCCCTGATCTTTGACGATGGCCCACAAATCGTCGCTGCGTTCGAGCACGCCTACCATGCGCATCGCGTCGAGTTCGTAGGTTTCGAGCTCCTCGCGATTGTGCGTCTGGATCTCGTCGACATATTTCTGTTGTGCGGCATCGACACCCTTCGTTTCCTTGTCCTTTTCAGGTTTTTCTTCCATGAAGGACTTGAAGGGATCACGCAACCCCAGCTCAAGAGCCTGATAGACGTAATGTTCATAAGGTTTGATCGGCGGCAACGGCTCGATGTTGCCACCTTTGCGCGCCAGCACTTCGTCCTTGTACTTCTCAAGGTCGGACATGTCATTCGACACACACCCTCCCGCCAGCGCGACTATCGCGATGGCAGCGCAGACCCGAACAGGTCCAAATTTCAGCCCCGGCTTCATGATTAGGACCCCTCGCCTGCCTCATCGATATAACGATAGGTTTTCGCTGTCGTCTGGAGAATGAGCCGGCCTCCGGTGGTCGGCGTGATCTTGATGTCGTGGCTCGTGACGATGCGCGGCAGGTCAGAAATACCACTAATGAACGTGCCGAACTGGTGGTAGTTGCCGATCACCCGGATTTCAATCGGTAGTTCGACATAGAAGTCGGCGGGCTGCTCGTTACCCGGTTTGAACAGATCAAACTCAAGCCCGGCGCCGAGACCCTGTTGGGAGATATCGACGAGTAGTTCGGCGACTTCTGTCTTGTTCGGCAGGCGTTTCAGCAGATCGCCGAAAGTTTCTTTGATGTCTTCCAGTTGCTGTTTCAGCGCTGGCAGGTTGGCGGCCTTTTTCTGCTTCCCCTCGAAAGCGATCTTGAGCTCGCCCTCCTTTTTCTGCTCAGCCGCGAGCTGCTGCTGCAAAGGGTCGATGTCATACCACCAGCCAAGGCCGATAATCAGACTCGCCACCAACAACGCGCCGGCAACTTTGACCGGCACCGGCCAGCTGCCGATGTTCTGAAGACTAAGGTTATTGAGATCCGATAATTTCATCAGAGTTGCTCCTCGTCCTCGCTATCCTTGTCGGATTTAGCCTTGGTCTGCTTGAGGGTCAAGGTGAAATCGGCGATGCGCTTGCCGTCCTCGGTCTTGGACTGAATGATCGAGAGCTTGGGCTCGTGTACCCATTGCGAGGCTTCGACGTTGCGCATGTAGTTCGACACGCGTGCGTTGGATTGCGCGATGCCTTTGATGGTGACCTTGTCGCCGGATTGACTAAGCGAGGTCAGGTATACGCCGTCGGGCAGTGTGGACACCAGTTCGTCGAATAGATGCACGACGATCGGGCGACTGGTCTGCAGGGTTTCGATGGCCTTCATGCGCGCTATCAGGTTCTCTTTCTCTTTTTCAAGCTGCTTGATTTCCGCGATTTTCGTGTCGAGCAGCTTGATTTCCGCAGTCAGGAAATCATTGCGATGTTGCTGCTGTTCGATTAGCGCGTTGAAATAAAGATGAATGATGAACCAGACCGCCGTGGCGCCAACTGCGCAGACGCCAAGCATAGACAGATATTCGGTGCGCCGCTGTTTGCGCAGCTCTTCGCGCCAGGGGAGTAGATTAACGCGCGGCATTAGTCGAAGCTCCTCAACGCCAGTCCGCATGCAATCATCAAAGCGGGCGCATCGTTGGCGAGCGCCTCGACTTTGACCCGCGAAGAAACGGACATGTTCTTGAAAGGATTGGCGACCGTCACCGAGGTGTCGATCTTGGATTGAATCAGCTTGTCGATACCTTCAATCGACGCACAGCCGCCAGCTATTACGACGTGGTCAACCGCGCCGACCTGACTCGATGAATAGAAGAATTGCAACGCGCGATTGACCTCCTGGGCCATCGACTCCATGAAAGGCTGCAACACTTCGGGCTGGTAATTGTCCGGCAGTCCGCCCTGACGCTTGGCAAGGCCAGCTTCCTCGTAGGAAAGGCCGTAACGGCGCTGGATTTCGTCGGTCAGTTGACGCCCGCCGAACGATTGTTCGCGTGTGTAAATAATCTTGGAATCTTCCAGCACGCTCAAGGTCGAGGTGGTCGCGCCAACATCCATCACCGCCACGACGTGGGAATCGGCGATGAGTTCGTTACCTTCGACCAAGAGACTCATGGCGTTTTCGAGGGCGAAGGCCTCAACGTCCACGACTTTTGCGGTCAGGCCGCCCACGCCGAGCGCGGCGACCCGGATGTCAACATTGTCGCTGCGCGAAGCGGCGAGCATGACGTCGACCTTGTCTGGCTCATGCTCAGAAGGCTGCAAAACCTGGAAATCGAGGCTGATTTCCTCAAGCGGGTAGGGAATGTATTGATCGGCTTCGATCTGAATCTGGCTCTCCATGTCTTCTTCGGAGAGTTCAGCCGGCATGGTGATGATCTTGGTGATGACGGCGGAGCCCGCCACCGCGCAGGCGGCAGTCTTGGTCTTGGCGCCGCTCTTGGCCACGGCACGACGTATCGCCTCGCCGACCAGCTCAGCATCCGTTATATTCTTCTCCACCACCGAATTGGGCGGCAATGGTTCCACCGCGTAAC
>JANMJF010000436.1:0-8160 GCA_031371245.1 Pseudomonadota bacterium
GCGGCCAGGCCGGCACCGTGCGCGACGCCTCGAGCAACAATCCGCCGAATCTATCGCTACTGAGTGGCAGTTATACCAATGTCGATGGGGTGATCGGCAATGGCACGCAGCTACAGGGCGCCGATGTCGAAACGGTATGGATCATCACCGGCAACGGCCGTGGGCGTTACGGCAATACTTTCGCTACCGCCACCACGACCTTTGAGAATTTCAGCGTTCGCGGTGGCAACAAGCGCGACATCTTCATCTTCAAGCAAGAAGGACCGTCGAATACCACACCGCAGTTGTTCAGCGGCATCGATGGCGGCGATTTCGTGGCGGCTACTGTGACTAGCCATAATTTCGTGCTCGGCAGCAGCGGTGCGGATCAAATGCTCGTGACCGGCGCCAACGCGCTCACCATCACGCTCACCGGCGGCAGCGGCGCGGCCACTACCGATGCGTTCAACATCAACCATATCGGTGACGCCAGCTTGAGCGTAACCAGCGGCTTTACCGACAGCGGCGCCGACGCCGTGACGGTGCAGGCCGGCCGCACCTGGGCCGGCAATGTATTGACCAATGGTGGCAACGATACGCTGAGCTTGGGCGCCGGCGCGCGTGTAGCCGCTACTCTCAACCTCGGTGCCGGCAGCGACACCGTCGACGCCAGTGCTTACACCAGCGCCATCACTGCCCGCGTGACCAGCGCCAATGCCAGCGGCATGAGCGCCAGCGATAGTAGTTTCGCCGGCGACTTTGCCGGCGTCGAAACCTTGAACCTCGGCAGTGGCAGCGACACCGTGACCTTGACTGCGGCACCGACCGGCACCGTCAACAGCATCAATATGGGCGCGGGCGGCGGCGACGCGCTCAGTTCCCAGGTCGATGCAAGCTGGGTCATCACCAGCAACGGCGCCGGCCTATTGCGCGGTTTGCCAGGCAATGCCAGCGATCAACTTGCGTTCAGCGGCGTCGACGATCTGAGCACCAGCGGTGATGCGTCCTTGAGCGTGCCGGGCGCGCCCGCATCGATTGCCGGCACCTTCACGGCCGATCATGTGAGCTTCGCACCGGGCATTATCGATGTCGGCAATCTTGGTCTGCGCATCGTCGGCGACGTCACCAGCAGCAATTCGCTGACGCTCAACGCGAGTGACGAGGGTAACATCGCTATTCGCGGCAGCCTGACCGTCAACGGTGCGTTCAATTCCAAGGTCGCAAACGGCAGCGCGAGCTATGACGATGTGATCACCACTGCTGCCAACCAAACCTACAGCGGCGCGACTACACTACGTGGCAAGCTTAGCGCGCGCGACGTGTTATTTGGCGGTGCCACGCGTATCAATGGTGCCATTGCGGTACGCGACGCGAGGTTCGCCGCCAGCGCCGATCTGCGCGGCCCGATCACCGCGCGCAATCTGAATTTCGACGGTGACACGTCGCTGCGCGCCGATGTCAGCGGTCAGGATCTGCACTTCAACGGGCCGCTGACTATTGTTGATTCGGTCAAGCTGTTGTCGTCGAGCAATATTTTCGATTTCAACGCTGAAGTGTCGTCGGACACCGGCGCGGTGCTGAGCATTGTGCCGACCGCCAATACCGATATGTTCATCGATCTTGATGATGGCCCGGGTCATATCGCCGCGAACAAGTTCGGCAACTTCAAGGGTACCTTGGCGATCGGTGGTGAATTCGGCCAGGCACCCGGCGGCGATGTGCTGAACGGCACGATACTGTCGGCGCCGGCCGACTATCTCACGGTCTCACAATCCTTGTTGACCGCTGGCAATCTAGTGTTGGTTGGCAGCACAGTGGATTTCTCCAAGGGCAATAACATCACGCTCGGCGCCGGTAATGCGGGTGACGGTACCATCGTCGTGATGGCACTCGGTGCTAAGGTCCAGGCCGGCAATGATGGTCGGCCTGGCGGTGTCACGATGGGTAACATCTCAGCACCCATCGGCCGTAATACCGTGACTTTCACCGGCGCTCGCGTGCTGCTCGCCGCCACCAACGAGGTGGAAAATTCGACCAATATGATCATGGACCTGGCCGGCGGCGACGTGCTGGTCGCGCAGGGCGCGCGCGCGACCAAGACCCGCATCGACTTCAACGTGCGATCACGCGCACAAGCGTCCACCACCAAGGTTACGGACACCGCGCTGATCGGTTCGCTGACCGCGCTCGGCGCACCCGCCAATCTGTTGCAGAACACCCGCGCGTCCTTCCCCAACCCGGCCGCGATCCTGACCATTCTGCAAGCGGTGGCCTTCGTCGATTCCTCGCTGTTCGAAGAAGACCTCACGCTGTTCGGCGTGATGGGCGACGGTATCGCCAAGTCGCTCGATCAGTGCGAAGACGCCGAGGGCTGTGCGCCGAATGTGACCGAGGAGCAGCTGATCGCGCTCATCGACGGCCTTAAGCAACGCATCGCTGCGCTCGAGAAATCTCTGGCCGCCGGGGACACCGCGACAGCCAGGGGCGAAACCTTGCTCAGCCAGTATCGCGCCGAGCTCGCCAGTTATCTCAACTACCAGCAGCAGCTGCACGCTTATGTGGCGAAGCAGCAGCACGAAGACGTCGGCGGCGATGAGTTCGAAGACGTCTTCGAGGCCGAGGAAAAAGCCGATCCAGCCGCGCAGCCGCCGACTGACAAAGCGGCTAAAGACGCCCCTGCTGCCGACGCGCCCTCCCTCGATGAGGGCAGCGAAGACTTGTTTGCGCCGCTGCAAGACGCGCCTGCGGCGCCGGCCCAGGCCGCGCCTGAACCGCCGCCGGCCGATGTCGACGAAGGCTTCGAAACCCTCGACGAAAGTCCCGCACCGGCCGCGCCCCAGGCCGCGCCAGCGCCTGCTGCGCCCGCTCGCCCGCCAAACAAGGATAATGCGCCGGCGCCGAAAGACGATTTTGAGGAACTCGAGGAGTTGCCCGACACGACCCTACTCAATGAAGTGCTGTCGACCAGCGCGGTCAACCAGTTAGCAGGCCTCGTGCGGCTCGACGCCGACGGCGCCGTGATCTGGAGCGGCGAGGTCATTCTTCCCACCCTGCATCGCCGGTATTGAAATGTCTGAAACCCTTTTGCCGCTCCTGTATCGCAATGTCACGGCGCTCAACCGCGAGCGTCATGCCGATTGGTATATCGATGCCGACCAAGGCTATTCCTTTGCCGCCGGCACCAATTCCGTTTATCTGTCGGCCAGCGAATTCGCGGTCGCGGCGCGCGAGTACGCGGTGGTCTTCGCGCGTGATGGCAACGGCACGGCGGTGCCGACCGCACTGCTTGGTATCGCCACCGATCAGAACCTGCTGATCGGCGCCGATGGCGCCTGGCTCGGCAATTATGTGCCGGCCTATCTGCGCCGTTATCCCTACATCCTGGCCAACACCGAGACCAACCCCGAGCAATTCACGGTCTGCATCGATGAGTCCTATTCGGGGTTCAATACCGCCAAGGAGGGTGAGCGCCTGTTGGTCGAGGGTGGTGAGCAGAGCCCCTATCTGGCCACCAGCGTCAAGTTTCTGCAGGACTTCCTGCTGGCAACCCAGGTGACTGCCAAATTTTGTGAAGCCGTGGTCAAGGCCGATCTGCTGGATTCCACTCAGGCAAATATTTCACTAAACTCAGGCGGCACCTACTCCCTGAGCGGGTTCTTCTGCGTCACGCGTGAGCGGCTGGAGAAACTGAGCGGCGAGCAGCTCAAGGAACTCATGACCCTCGGTTATCTGGATCTGATCTATCTGCATATGCACTCGCTCGCCAACCTCGACAAGCTCATGCAATTGGTCGATACCCCGACCGATACGCCCAAGGCCCGCGTGCGCAAGCGCGGCGGCAAGGACTAGGGCGGAACGGCGCGATGGCCATCGGTGCACTACGTTCGGCGGGCGGGATAGACAGTACACTGTCGGCGACCTACCGCCGTTTTAGCGCCGACGCCCCGCGCGATGAACGTGCCGGTTTAAGCCGCAATTTTTACGTACGACCGGTCGATGACCTGCGAGAACGCGCGTCCCACCAGAGGTCGCCCGCCGCGCTGCTGAGCGCGCTCATTGAGCGTATGGGTGGCGCGGTCGATTCCCGTAGCAAAGGCAGTTACGTCAACTTGCGGGTCTGAACTCGCCCGCGATAACAAGCGGCGCTCATTGCGCGCGCGACGTCCCCTCCGGCACCACGCCGTACTTCGCAATCAAATCGCGCGAGAGTTTGTCCGCCTGCACCCACTCGTCCTCGCGCATCTGGGCCTTGGTGCGCTCTAGCGCCGGGCCGGCCTTGATACTACCGAGATGCGCCGCGACGCTGTACCAGCCATAGGCGTACTCCATGTCCTTGGGCACGCCTTCGCCGTTTTCGTACATCGTAGCGAGCCGGAACTGCGCGTCGTTAACGCCTTGCTCGGCCGCTTTGCGGTACCACTTGGCGGCGACTTTGCGGTCCTGTGCCACGCCTTCGCCCTGTTCGTACATCCGTGCCAGAAAGTATTGCGCGTAGGCGTGGTTACTGCTCTCGGCCAGCGGCACGAAGACCTGCAAGGCGGTCTCGAACTTGCCCGCCATAAGGGCGACCACACCGTCGTTGAAATCGGCGCGCGCGGCGCAGCTGACCAGCAGCAGCAGGCCCGCCAGCATGGGTTTTTTGTCGTGCATCGCGCGTCTCTCCAGAGCCACCGCAGGGCGTGGTGGCGGGGCATGTTAACGGAGTTGGCGCGGTCTTCCCAAACATCACCCAGGGCCGCGACACGCGGCCGCGAAAGCTGCGGCGGCGATGGTAGACTAGCCGCCCTTCGCAAGTTCTGGTGTCACCCCATGACTGGAAAAACACTTTACGACAAGCTCTGGCAATCCCATCTCGTACGCGACTTCGACGATGGTTCAGCGCTGGTCTATATCGACCGCCACATCGCCCATGAAGTCACTACTCCGCAGGCCTTCGAGGGTCTGGAACTGGCTGGTCGGCCGCTGTGGCGCGTGGCCGCGACCAAGGCGGTATCAGATCACAATGTGCCGACCGAGGACGTCACGAACATCAGGGATCCGATCGCGCGGCTACAGCTCGATACGCTGTCCAAGAACTGCAAGACCTATGGCATTTTGCATCACGACATCGGCGACATCCGTCAGGGCATCGTGCACGTCACCGGCCCCGAGCAAGGCTGGAGTCTGCCCGGCATGACCATCGTGTGTGGGGATTCCCATACCGCCACCAATGGCGCGCTCGCGACCCTGGCCTTCGGTATCGGCACCTCGGAAGTCGAGCATGTACTCGCTACCCAGTGCCTGGTGTTGAGCAAGGCCCGCAATATGCGCATCACCGTCAACGGCGCACTCAAGCGTGGTGTGACGGCCAAGGATCTGATCCTGCATATCATCGGTGTGATCGGTACGGCAGGCGCCACCGGCCACACCATCGAATACGCCGGCCCGCTGCTGCGCGCGATGAGCATGGAAGGGCGCATGACGGTGTGCAATATGTCCATCGAGGCCGGCGGCCGCGCCGGTATGGTGGCGTTCGACGACATCACCCGCGATTACGTCAAGGGGCGCCCTTACGCACCCAGCGGCGCCGATTGGGATCGCGCTGTCGCCCAGTGGCAGGATCTGCACTCCGATGCCGATGCGAAATTCGACACCGAGATCACCATCGATGGCAGCGTCGTCGAGCCGCAAGTGTCGTGGGGCACTTCACCCGAAATGGTGGTCGCGATCGGCGATGTGGTACCGGACCCGGAAGCCGCCAGTGACGAGACTCACCGCATTGGCATGCGCAATGCGCTGAAGTACATGGATCTGAAACCGGGCACACCGATCACGGCGATTGTTATCGACAAGGTCTTCATCGGTTCCTGCACCAATGCCCGTATCGAAGATCTGCGCGCAGCGGCGGAAGTGGTCAAAGGCAAACAGCGCGCCGCTTCGGTCAAGGCCGCGCTGGTGGTGCCGGGCTCAGGCTTAGTCAAGCAACAGGCGGAAGCCGAAGGTCTGGACAAGATCTTTCGCGCGGCGGGTTTCGACTGGCGCGAACCGGGTTGCTCGATGTGTCTGGGTATGAATCCCGACCAGCTCGAGCCAGGCGAGCGTTGTGCAAGCACCTCGAATCGCAATTTCGAAGGCCGTCAAGGGCGCAACGGGCGCACCCATCTGGTCAGCCCGGCGATGGCCGCGGCAGCCGGTATCGCCGGTCATTTCGTCGACGTGCGGGAGTTTTAAGTCATGCAGGCATTCACCCAGTTGCACGGCCTGGTCGTGCCTATCGATCGCCCCAACGTCGATACCGACGCGATCATTCCCAAGCAGTTTCTGAAGTCGATTAAGCGCACCGGCTTCGGCCCGAATCTGTTTGATGAATGGCGTTATCTCGACAAGGGCGAACCAGGACAAGACAACAGCAAGCGACCGCTGAACGGGGATTTCGCTTTGAATCAGGCGCGCTATCAGGGCGCCGAAATCCTGCTCGCACGCGCTAACTTCGGCTGTGGATCATCGCGTGAACATGCACCCTGGGCGCTCTACGATTTCGGCATCCGCGCACTGATTGCGCCGAGCTATGCCGACATCTTCTTCGGCAACTCATGCAAGAACGGCTTGCTGCCCTTGACCTTGCCAGAAGTGGTGGTCGAGCAGTTGTTCCAGGCAGTGGCGGCCGCGCCGGGTTACAAACTTACGGTCGATCTAGTGACGCAGACCGTTATCACCGCGAGTGGGGCGGTGTTTAAGTTCGACTTCAAAGCAGATCTGAAAGAGCGTCTGTTACATGGTCTGGACGACATCGGCCTGTCGTTGCAATACGCCGATGAGATCAAGGCCTATGAGTTGCGTAAGAAGGCCGAAGCACCCTGGCTGTTCATGTAGGTGCGAATGAATTCGCACCTCCCGACCTCTACCGACTCGCCATCGCCTCGGCGTCCTTCCTCAACTTGAATTTTTGAATCTTACCAGTCGCGGTCTTCGGCAGCTCGCAGAACACAATGGTCTTCGGCGCCTTGAAGTGCGCAAGTTTTTCGCGACAGTAGGCGATGATCTGCTGTGCAGTCACTTCACCGGCGGTCGGTTTTAAAGTCACGAACGCACAGGGTGTTTCACCCCATTTTTCATCGGGACGCGCGACTACCGCCGCTTCGAGAATATCCGGATGTTTGTACAGCACTTCCTCGACTTCGATCGACGAAATATTCTCACCGCCCGAGATGATGATGTCCTTAGAGCGATCCTTGATCTGGATGTAACCATCGGCATACATCACCGCCAGATCGCCAGAATGGAAATAACCGCCGGCCAGTGATTCCTCGGTGGCCGTTTTGTTCTTGAGATAGCCGCGCATCACCACGTTGCCCTTGAACATCACCTCGCCCAGCGTCTCACCATCGCGCGGCACGGGTTGCATGGTCTCGGGGTCCATCACGTCCAGATCTTCCAGCACGTGATAGCGCACGCCCTGTCGAATGAGTTTCTCGGCATAGGCTTCTTCGTCGAGTTCAAGCCAGTTGTCCTGGGGTGCATTGAATACCGCCGGGCCGTAAACCTCGGTCAGACCATAGGTGTGGGTGATGTGAAAACCATTGGCTTGCATCGCGCGCAGAATAGCGGCCGGTGGCGCCGCGCCGGCGGTCATGACTTCGACGGTGTGAGGCAGCGGACGCTTATCCTCTGGGCGCGCGTGAATGATGAAATTGAGAACGATGGGTGCACCGCAGAAATGTGTGACCTGGTGTGCGGCGATGGCGTCGTAGATCGGCTTGGCCGCGACACGGCGCAGGCAGATGTTGGTGCCGGCCAATGCGGCAATGGTCCAGGGCAAGGTCCACCCGCAGCAATGAAACATCGGCAAGGTCCACAGATAGACCGGGTGGTGCACCATATTCCACGCCATCGCGCAGCTGATGGCGTTCAGATAGGCACCACGATGATGGTAGACCACGCCTTTCGGATTGCCGGTCGTGCCGGAGGTATAGCAGAGCGCCAAGGCCTGCCATTCGTTGTCCGGTAAGACCCACGGGAAGTCGGCGTCGCCGCTAGCGATGAAGTCTTCGTATTCCATGACGCCGATACGGTCATGGCAGGGCGCCTCTTCATCGGCGATATCGATGACCAGTGGCCGGACCGCAGCCATGGCCAGCGCATCGCGCGTGACCTGGGCGAACTCGGTATCGACCAGTACGACCTTGGCCTCGCCGTGATCGA
>JANMJF010000709.1:0-2299 GCA_031371245.1 Pseudomonadota bacterium
GCCTCGATACGCCCGACCGTCAGCGCGCGCATCACCGCGCCGATCTCAACCGGCGCCGAATAATTGCCGACATCCGACACCCAGCCGCGCATGGCCGGCTCGACGGACAAGAAAACATTGCGCACCAGCACTTGATCGGGGCCGGGCAGCGGCGGTGTGCTTTCGACGATGGCAAAATGTTCAGCCTGGGGTATGCCGCTCGGACGGGAGCTCAGTACGACCTGGCGATTGATGGCGGCGGGCATGGGCGATCCTCGGTGGGGTGAGGGGCGCAGTATAGAGCCACTGGCTTGGTGCGCAGCCGCTCAATCCCAGCTGATATTTTCGAGATAGTCGCGCAACTGCCCAGCGGTTTTGAATTTGCACAAGATCAATGAGCGCTTCAGACCACAACAGATGGCCTTGATCTCGGCGCGATGGTGGGCATAGCGCCGTGCGCCGCCAAGTGCGTCGTAGAATATGCGCACCAGATCGCACACATCGCCTTGAATGTTCTCGTGCCTGGGCGCGCCCCACGGATAGAGATCGATGAGTTTGATCTGAGAGCCGAGGCCGTGACGGCGCACGATTACGTTTTCGGTGTGAAGGTCGCCATGGTATTCGCGCGCGCGGTGGATGTCGGCGATTCCGGTGGCGAGCGCGTGCAGCAGATGCAAGGCTTCAAACGCCTGCAAGGCATGGCCGGGCTGGCGACGTATCCAGTGTTCCAGCAATTCGCCTTCGACGAATTCCGAAACCAGCACGGTCACGCGCTGGTCAGCGAATGCCATCACGTCCTGGGTGTAGTACTGAATGAGGATGGTGCAATGACGCAGCTTGTGCAGCTTGAGTGCATAGCGGCGTGCGGCGGCGTTGCGCCGGTTGCGGTGGGGGAAGAACAGTTTGGCGGCACGTTCGATGCCGGTGCCGACTTCGACTATTTTGTAGACCTCCCCTTCCCAGCCCCGTCCAAGCAAAGCCACGACGCGGTATTTCCCCGCGATCACATAGCCGGGTTCGAAGTCGAAGCCTTCGATGCGCTGCGCTCCGGCCATAATTGATGGGATCCAGCGGGCAAGGGGCGGCATTGTATGCAGGGTGGCTGGGGGCGCATAGCGGCTGACACGACAGCTTGGAAGTGTCGACAGTGCCCGCCAGCGTCAGCCTGCGTTCGTATTCCACACCGCCGCCAACCAGGCGGGCACCACATCGAGCGCCGCGCGATAGCCGTTCACATCGTAGTGGCCGTTGACCTCGGCGGTGGTGAGGGTGATGGGGCATCCCTGGGCGGCAAGTGCGGCGACCTGCTGGTGCAAGGGCGCGAGCGCGAACAACTCATCGGTGGCGCTATGGAAGGCATGCAGCGGGCGCGGACAATTGAATAGGCCACTCGGATAGCCGGCCACGGGCAGAGCGGCCGAGAAGCGCTCGGGATAGTGTTCGATGAAATGCCAGGTGCCGATCGCGCCCATGCTGTAACCACCCACCACCACCCGTGCCGGGTCGACGTCGTAGGCGGCAATAGCGCTATCGAGCAACTGCATGACAAAGGCCTCGTTCTCCTCCGTGTGCCATTGCCCGCGCAGCGATTCCGGCGCGATACACACCGCTGCGAGCGGCGCGAGCGCAGGGGCGAACAGGTATTCAAGCAAGGGTCGGCCATAGAAGCGGGTCGGGGTGCCGGCGTAATGCAGGACGAGCACCAGCGCGCGGCGGCCGTCGGGTGGCGCCAGTGCGGGCACCGACACGGTGTAGCGCACGGTGCGGCCGTCGATAAGGCGGGTTTCGACATCGTGCATGCCGGCGGCAACGGGAAATTCCATGGTTACTTCGAACCTCAATGATGAGGTCGGCACTATAGGTCTTACGCTGTGTAACGCACCAGGCGTGCACCGCGTGGGGTTCGCCGCGCCGCGTGCCGCGTGTCCGTGCCAGAATGCGCGCCTCACTCAAGCCCTTGCAGGCCGCGCCATGAAGCTCAGCACTGATCGCATCTTGACCACTCACGTCGGCAGCTTGCCGCGTCCCGACACCCTGAGCGACCTGCTGCTGCGCCGTGAATTCGGTGAGACTGTCGACCCCGATGTGTTCGAAAGCGAGGTGCTGGCGGCGGTCAACAACGCCGTCGACCGCCAGATCGAAGCCGGTATCGACATCGTCAGCGATGGTGAGATGAGCAAGATTGGCTACGCCACCTATATCAAAGATCGCTGTACCGGCTTCTCCGGCGACAGCGCGCGTAATCCGCCGGCCGATCTGGAGCGTTTTCCCGGCTTCATGCAACGCACCGCCCAGCAGGGTCAGGCGCCACAGATCCTGC
>JANMJF010000737.1:0-12809 GCA_031371245.1 Pseudomonadota bacterium
GGTCTTTGACGAACGAGACGCGGGCAATCGTGCCGTAGTCCGTCGGAGCGCTGGCCAGACGTCCTCCGCGGCGAAGGATACCGTCGGTATCCTTGTCTGCATCAAAGATTTGGATCGTCAAATAACGGTAGCCCGTGCCCAGCGCCTTAAAGTCGTCGGTCTCTACGCCGCCGGGCCCTCGTTCGACAAACAAGAGGGTATCGCCGCAACAGGCCACGTTCTCGCTGACTCGTTCGAACTCCATCGCACCGATATAGAAATCCATCATTCGTGCCGGATTCGGTGTCGCGACGGTAATACCGATCCCAACAATCCCGTCAGTACCTTTGGGGACTAATCGAACGCGTCCTCCATCGGGATGCATGCCTTCCCACATCGGCCCGTTGTCACGAGCTATCGTCAGCCCGACATAGCCGGTGGGCGGCCAATCGCGCATCGGGTTCCTGTTGTCATTGACCTTGATCACTGAGTTATGGGCGTCGAAGCGGTGTTGCACCCAGTCTTTGCTCACCGGTAACTCCATGTCGAAACGCAGACCAACTTCGCTTTCCCAGAAGTCATGGTGCCGCTCTACCGATTTAGTGAACATGCCAATGTCCAGATGTTGCTTTGCAAGGTGCATGGAAAGACCTCTGTAGCTATTGAATTACTGACTGACACCCGGCGCTGTGTCGGAATACACGAATGGACATGAGCAACCGTGTCCAACGCACGCGCGCCGCTACCGCATCATCTTCCTACTCGTCGGCAATAGGCGAATCCTTCGCTGCACCGGCCCCATCACTCGGCGTTCCGCTCGTCGCGGGTCCGCCCCATCATGCACAACAAATCCTCATGCAGCTCGAACCACAGCGTGTGATAGCTCTCTATCCGCGCGTCGCTCACCCATTCGATCGCGCCATCCTCAGCCTTGTCCAGCGCTTTCGACAGCTTGTCGCGGTAGATCTGCATCCGAGGTAACTGCTTGGCGAGAGCTGCCAAGATGCGGTTTGCCCGCTCATGGAGATTGCCGAGGCGATCAATGACCCGGCTATCATAGGACTCATCGCAATGATCGTTCGTAACCACCGAGCCTTGGATTTCGACGACTTGCCAGGATGTTATGAGTTGTTTGAGGCTGACATTTATCTTCTCGAAATCCTCGTACGCCTGCACGAAATCGGCGTTGCGACGGATCTCCGAATAGTGTCGCGAATAATCGCCAGCCACAGCGACGCGCGTCGTCGGCTTCAGAGTATATTTGTCATTGTTCTCGACGATCCGCCCTTTTGCCACCTGCTCCTTAAGGAAGCTGCTGACGTCGATTGGATTTGCCCCAATGATACCAGCGACATCTTCGGCTCTTGCATATTTCTTTATCGCCAAGCCGTGCAAGATGAGGTGTTGCTCGCTCTTCATGAAAACTTCTCCAATGGGCCGGGAATCGTCGAGCCCGCCCGGATCAAATCTTGTCCGCGAGTAGCTCGATGTCGTCGCGGCTCAACCCTGCCCCTCTGCCGGCCAGCTTTCGGGAATATTGCTGCTCTATGCAATATAGTTCGTTAGCCAAGGGCGTGTCGTAGTGATATTGAACCCACGCATCATCGAGATAGCGGAACTTGTCGGAGCAAAGCTGCGGGACGAACTCACGGGTCCGTCGATTCAGCTCCGCCAGCCCCATAACGCCTTGCGTAGTGCGGTAGCGGTCAATTTTTTCCGGTAGATAGGTGACGCCTGGGCAGATCCCATCCCCTACGGTCGGCACATAGTCCGCTTCCTGCAACAAGGACACCGACAAAGGCGAATACGACCGTGTAGGCAAATCCGAATGATGCATCATCGTGTATTCGTTGCATTGATGGCTCGGGCAATCTAGTGCGACGAAGTGGGAACCCATCATTTGATTGCCATATTCGTCATTCAATAAAACGCGAAAGCGTTCGGCGCGTTCGTCAATCTTGTTCCAATCGTCCGCGTCATAGCAGCCCGCCACATGGGCGAGGTCCTTGATCACCGCGAAGTACGTCAGTGCACCGGCGTCCAGCAACTGATCTCGCGAATATCCGGCAAACCGCTGCCAGAGCTTGGTTGTAGTGCGGCGGAAGATTTCCGCATAGCACTCCAGGGTCTCGGTCAATTCCTCTTTGCTGCCCATTCCAACCGGGATATGCGTTTCCGACAGTTCGTCGGATGTGTACAGTCCAATTCCACAAAGATTGGACGAACGATATTCCGGCTTGGACTCGAAACTCCCCCAGTCATCGACGAGATAAAAGTGCGTATCCTTGATAGCTGTGGTAACTGTCAGGCGGGCATGGGGAATTTCTTCAGCGACGCCGTCGAGCCAGGGCATGTCGCCTTCGGCGAGGTCATAGAAATCGCGCACCAGCAATTCCTTGCCGCCACCGAGGTGGTACGGACCGTGGTTGTTCATACAGACACGGCTCTCGCATGCGACTAACACCGCGTACTGCGATGCGGCGGCGATGAATTTGTCGGCCGCTCCGTGCAAGGCGTCACCGTGCTCACAGGGGTATAGATCGGCGTGGAACACCTGGACGCGACGTTCTGGCAAAAGCTGTGAGCGATGGCCCCCTTCCTTGCAGGTGATATGGCCGTCTTCTCGACGGAAGGCCAGATTAAACCGTCGCCAAAAATCGGTTACGTAGAAAATGTCTTCGGCTGCGTCATGCGGGCGGATGAAACCCATATTGATGAGCATTTCACGCCCCAGCAGATAGAAATTAGTGAGGCACCAGTTAACGACCGCCGACTGGCACTTCGAATTCGAATTGCGAATGCGATCTGCGAGGTCCTCCGCCGACATATGTCGTTCGATTTTCCGCAGCAAGGTCGGGTAGCGATAAAACGAATTGAAGTATCCGAGCAGAATGTATGCGGACACGGGAAAGAATTTTGACTCCTGTACCGTTCTGGTCACGCCGAGAAAATAGGTCTCATCTCCCGCAGTCCGCAGAAGATTGTTCGTGACCAGAATCTGCTCATAGGTAAGGCGACTGGATGTCATGTTTGCTCCCGGGTCATTTGGACTCGGCATTCCCTTGCGCTAAGGGGCTCAGGCGCCCTCTACGGCGTCCAGCCTCCAAACCCGCCCAGACATATCGATTCCTTTTTGATAGGCCTCGGTGGTCTTGGCGGGCGCCGACACCTCCAGCTCAATCTTGTCGCCGTCCCGAATGCCGCTGATTTGGGCGTTCATCAAGCACGGGATGCCATATTCCCTGGTCAGGATGCCGAGATGCGAGCGGACGGTACCTCCGGCACATACGACGCCTTTAAAGTGCTCAAGGATGGGCGCGGTTAACGTGCCGCCGCTGTCGTCGATGACAGCGATCGTGTCCGGCGGCACGCCGT
Organism: Pseudomonadota bacterium; assembly: GCA_031371245.1. Classification (GTDB taxonomy): domain Bacteria; phylum Pseudomonadota; class Gammaproteobacteria; genus JADJYF01. The sequence continues at coordinate 3,355 of JANMJF010000737.1, forward strand.
CCGAGAGGGAATTCATCACGTCCTGTACTGACCGGTAGTAGCGCGCCGTTCCTGTGACATTGTGCGGATATTCGACCACGTTGTCTCCTTGGCCGCGCCGCTCTCGACCTAGCGTGTCTGGCGCTTCGATCGTTGCGTTGGGATGCTCGAAACAGGATGCTGCAGAGCCCGTGACCGAGCCGGCTACCGGCACATAGGCGTCCGGACGATCAGTGCTTGATATAACCGCCGAGCATACGTAGCGATGCCCACTGGCGAGCACCCGTCGGTCGATCTCAGCAAGTTCGGTGGCTGTGATCAGCTCATAGCCTCGATCGAAAACGAATTGCGCCCACGGCACGCCGCTTTCTTCGACCTTGCTCCTGATGAGATCTTTCAGGGCGTTGTTGAACGCCTCAACCACCGAAGGACCATCACCGATCTCAAATTTGTTGGTGTCTGTATATAGTCTGGCCATAACTAATCCAAGTTCCTGGCGTTGAACATCACTATGCCCGTGCTTTTCCCTTAAACAGCGCGCTGTGTGGTCGAAATTTTCGCGATTTCAGCCGGCTGGCAGCGTAGAAACCGCGATGCGGCAGGTCAGTTAAATCCCTTGCTCGGAATCCACTTATAAGAACTGAGCCTATGCTCAGAACAACGGAGCCACCTCTCCGGCCCCGGACTACGACGGCTTAATCGCGACCTTCAATACGCCGTCGCGTTGATTGGCAAACAAGTCATAGGCCCGCTCGATGTCGTCGAGCGTGAACTTGTGCGTCACCATTACGCCCAGGTCGACACGCCCTGACGCGACCACATTCAACAACCTGCGCATGCGTTCTTTGCCACCCGGGCACAGCGCAGTGTTGATGCGGTGGTCACCCAAACCGGCGGCGAAGGCCGCCAGCGGAATGGTCAGATCGCTCGAATAGACGCCAAGACTGGACAAGGTGCCACCGGGTTTCAACACGCGCAGGGCGGATTCGAAAGTGCCCTGAGTGCCCAGCGCTTCAATCGAGGCATCGACACCGCGACCACCGGTGATCTTCATGATCTCATCGACGACATCGCAATGTTTGAAGTTGAGTGTGATGTCGGCGCCCATCACCTTCGAGATGCCCAGGCGATGGTCGTTGCCGTCGACCGTGATAATCGTGCTCGCACCCAACAAGCGCGCGCCGGCGGTGGCACACAGTCCGATGGGACCTTGCGCGAACACCACTACGGTGTCGCCTATCTTGATGTTGGCGTTCTCGGCGCCCTTGAAGCCGGTGGACATGATGTCTGGGCACATCAGCACTTGCTCGTCGCTCAGGCCATCGGGAATCGGGGCAAGATTGGCCTGCGCATCGGGCACCAGCACGTACTCGGCTTGCGTGCCGTCGATCAAATTGCCGAAACGCCAACCGGCAGTCGCCTTGTAACCGTGTCCGCCACATTGACCACTGGCGATCAGATAACTGCCATCCTGTGACGGCGCGCCATCCTGACAGGCATAAGAGGTGAAACTCGGACAGATCGCGCCGGCAACGACGCGCTGTCCTTCGCTGTAACCTTGCACTGCGCTGCCCAACTTGACGATCACTCCAACCGGCTCGTGACCTACGGTTAGGCCCTTGGCCACCGGATATTCGCCCTTGAGAATGTGCACATCCGTACCGCAGATCGTGGTCGTTGTGATGCGCACCAAGGCGTCGTTATGGCCCACGTCCGGCATGGGTTTGTCGGCCAGTTCGATCCGTCCGGGCGCGACAAAGACGGCGGCTTTCATCATGGCGGGCATTGCAATCTCCTTGCAGGCAAGACGATGTGTCGTTTCAGCAGCTAGCAGCACTCGGACCTGAGCCGAATCTGATTGGGCCGCGACCGCCGGTGTCGTCGAGAATACGCGACGCATTTCGGAAACGACAGGGCCGGGCGCGCATTGTCGCGTAGCCAGGGTCAAACGTGCCGCTTCGATCGACGGCCATCCGTGCCCACACGGTCGGTGGTAGTACCTGCTCGCGGTAGCTTAGCGGCTGGGCGTCGAACAGGTCCCAGCTCGGCATCGATACGCATCGTAGGCCGATGCCTTCACTTTTTAGTAAAGCCCCGGCAGCGAGGATCAGACTGACTTCGGAGCCACTGGCGATCAGAATCAGATCCGGTTGGCCATTGCTGGCATCGCTGATGCTGGCCATGACCTACGTGTGATGGTCAATCAGCACGTGACCGACACGATTGTGGCGTGCGGCCATCTGCGCTTCGGCGATCCCTGTCAGCCCAGCCTGGATCACGCGGGTTGAATTTGAGTCGCCGCGTCCAAAGAACGTAAGCCATCGGCGCGGCGCCGAGCGGCATGCCCGGGTGTCCACTACTGGCCTTTTGCACTGCGTCCACCGCCAGAAAACGAATGGTGTTAATGCACAGCTGATCGAGCGATGGGGGCATGCCTGATCGGACTCCCGTCAAACCGTTGTTCTGTGAATTGTGCGTGCTTGCCTTGGCAGCACGCCAGTCAGGCGCTGGACGCTCCTCACAGACCGAGGGCTTGCTTGCGTCGCAACGAAGTCCACCATCACCGCACACTTGTTACCAGTCTGTTCGCTTGTGCACCGACTAGACATTTGCCGCCGCGTAGCCTTCGCGTGGACTCGCGCCACCGACCGCAGAAGACATTTGAATACGTTTCACGGCTAGCAGGGCAACGATATGCAGGTCGGAATGATTGGACCGGGTCGAATAGCCACAAACCCAAGCGCCGACAGCGTCAATCCGTTGAACTCCGATGCGTTGGTGCTTTTCGGCTTCACCGGCTCCCTGGTCGGCAAGAAAATCCTTCCTGCACTCTACGCGATGGTGAAGAGGGGCAGTCTGACCGTGCCGATCATCGGTGTTTCATCGTCGCCCTTAAACATCGATCAGCTGCACAATCGTATTCGCGAAAGTGTGCAGCACGAAGCGGCGATCGACGACGCGCCTGCATTCGCGCGGCTGCTCTCACTATTGTCCTACGTGAGCGGCGACTACCAAGACCCTGCAACGTTCAATGCTCTAAGGAGCGCGCTCGGCAGCGCGCGCCGACCGGCCCATTATCTGGCCATCCCACCGGCGCTGTTTACCACGGTTATCGAAGGTCTGGGCGCGGTCGGCCTGGCTGAAGGCGCGCGCGTCATCGTCGAGAAGCCCTTCGGCCGCAATCTCGCCTCTGCACTCGCGCTCGACGCCGTTGCACGGTCGGTGTTTGCCGAGAAATCGATCTTTCGTGTCGATCATTACCTCGGTAAAGAAGCGATCATGAATATTCTCTATTTTCGCTTCGCGAATTCCTTTCTCGAACCGATCTGGAACCGCAACCACATTGCCAGTGTGCAAGTGACACTCGCCGAAAATTTCGGTGTCGGCCAACGTGGCAGCTTTTACGAATCCGCTGGGTGCTTACGCGATGTGGTTGAAAACCATTTGTTTCAGGTAGTCGCCCTGCTGGCGATGGAGCCCCCCGCCTACCAGAGTTTCGACGCCGTCAACCGCGCTAAAGCCAACGTCTTTCATGCGATGCGTGCGCTGACTGCCGACGACATGGTGCGTGGTCAGTACGTAGGCTACCGGGGTGAGAAGGATGTCGCAGCGGATTCCGATGTCGAGACGTTCTGTGCGCTGCGGCTGTTTATCGACTCCTGGCGTTGGGCAGGCGTGCCGTGGTATTTGCGCGCGGGTAAGGCGCTGCCGTGTACGGCGGTCGAGGTGCTGGTGCAGTTGCAGTCACCGCCGCAGCAGTTGTTCGACGATTCGCGTCCTGACGACGGCCGTGGCAACTATGTGCGATTTAAACTTCAGCCGAGCTCGGCGATTGCATTGGCTGCCCGCGTTAAGCGCGTGGGTAAGGGCTTCGTCGGTGATCAGCGCGAACTCCACCTGTGCAAGGAAGCGCCTTGCGAAGAATTGACTTACGAGCGCTTGCTCGGTGATGCAATGGCCGGCGAAGGCGCACTCTTCACTAGCCAGGACGCCGTCGCTGCGGCGTGGGCGGTGGTCGATCCGGTGCTCGATAAACACCACCGCGCATTGCAATACGAACCTGGCACGTGGGGACCGCAAGCCGCCGACGCGCTGATCGCGCGCGATGGCGGCTGGCACAATCCGGTTGCCGAAGAGCGCACATGACGGCCGGCCCGACGCCGGTGGTGGTGTTTTTGCTCGATGTCGATAATACGCTGCTCGACAACGACCGCATTATCGCCGACTTGCGGCGCCACCTCGAAGACAAATTCGGTCGCACCAGCGCCGATCAATACTGGACTGCCTTCGAACAGCTGCGCACCGAGCTCGGGTATGCCGACTACCTCGGCGCCTTGCAGCGCTTTCGTCTCGCGCTCGCAGGCCGCGACCACGACGAGCGACAACTGCCCTTGATGTCGAGCTTTCTGCTCGACTATCCGTTTGCTGCACGCGTTTATCCACGCGCGTTGGAGGTCCTCGCTAACCTTGCCACGCGCGGCCTGACGGTGATCCTGTCCGACGGTGACGCAGTGTTTCAACCGCGCAAAGTGCAGCGTTCTGGCCTGTGGGATGCCGTGTGCGGTCGGGTACTGATCTATATCCACAAAGAGCAAATGCTGGACGCGATGCAGCGCTGTTATCCGGCCGATCATTACGTGATGGTCGATGACAAGCTGCGCATCCTTGCCGCCATGAAAGAGGTCTTAGGCCAGCGCTTGACGACCGTCTTTGTACGCCAGGGCCATTACGCCTTGGACCCGGCAACTATCGCCGACTACCCCGCGGCCGACCTGATGGCCGAATGTATCGGCGACATCGCTGCGCTCGACTTCGAGCCCAGGTTTTATACGCCACACCTGGCAGCGCAATCCAGCGCGGTGAAGCCATGAATAACCACACCCGTAAACTCCACGACCTGGGTCAGAGCCTGTGGCTGGATACTATCAGCCGGGAATTGCTGGCGACCGGCGCGCTCGCACGCTACATCACTGAGCTGTCGGTGACGGGTCTGACCTCGAACCCGACCATCTTCGAGCAAGGGATCGGTAACGGCGGCGCAGCAACACGCTGCGGCCAACCCTCTTTATGAAGATCCCGGGGACGGCCGCAGGCCTGGTCGCAATCGAAAAATCGATCTTTGCCGGCGCGCCGATGGTGGCGCCGCCGCCTGGATCTGCCACCCACGGACGCAGGTAAAGGGAGCCGTCTATCGATGAACGCCGTTCGCAGCGATGACCAGATGCTGACAGATTTGCAATGCGCCGCTTTCGATTATTTTGTGCAGAACGCGAACGTCGAAAACGGCCTTATCGCCGATACCAACCGCGATCATTCACCGTCAAGCATTGCCGTGGTCGGCTTCGCGTTATCAACCTATCCGGTTGGTGTTGAGCATGGTTGGATCGAGCGCACAGACGCCGCCCAACGCACGCTCATGGTCTTGCGCTTCTTCATGGACAGCGACCAATCGGGTGATCCCACCGCCACCGGCTATCGTGGCTTCTATTTCCATTTCCTCGATATGCATCGCGGGACTCGCGTGTGGCTTTCTGAAGTGTCCCTGATTGACACCGCATTATTCATTGCCGGCGCACTCACCGCCGCCAGTTACTTTACCGGCAAGACGCCGGTCGAGAGTGAGCTACGCCGGCTTGCCGAAGCGCTCTATCACAGGGTCGATTGGCGGTGGGCTCAACACGGGGGCACCGCCGTGACACACGGATGGAAGCCGGAGTGCGGCTTCCTGAACTACGGTTGGGAAGGCTATAGCGAGGCTATCCTGCTCTACGTGCTGGGTCTCGGCTCGCCAACCTATCCACTCACCGCACAAAGCTATCTCGACTGGACTCTGACCTACCAATGGGAGAATTTATACGGCATCGACTTCCTGACTGGCGGCCCGCTGTTCATTCATCAGTTCTCTCATGCGTGGCTAGATTTTCGCGGTATTCGCGACCGCTTCATGCGCGAGAAAGACTGTGACTATTTCGAAAACAGCCGCCGCGCTAGCTATGTGCAGCGGGAATACGCGGTGCGCAATCCGCGTAGTTTTGCCGGCTATGCTGCTGACTGCTGGGGCCTCTCGGCCGGCGATGGGCCGAGTCTTGCGCCGCGGCTGATCGCGGGGCGGCGTCAGGCCTTCTACGGCTATGCCGCGCGCGGCGTTCCCTATGGTCCCGACGATGGCACGATCACCGTGCCGTCGGCCTTGTCGTCCCTGGCATTTGCCCCCGAAATCGTGCTGCCGGCGCTACGTCACATGGGCGCGCAGGACGTAGGTGCCGCCGGCCGATGCCTGCGCGCCAGCGGCTTCAATGCAACACTCCGCGACAGTGGCGACGGCGACTGGATATCTGAGGGCGAATTTGGCCTCGATCAGGGCATGATTGTGCTGATGATCGAGAACTATCGATCCGGTTTGCCATGGCAGTTGAGTCGTGCCAACCCGGTTATACGAACCGGCTTGCGCCGCGCCGGCTTCAGTGGCGGCTGGCTGTAGCTGATGAGCCGCGCAGATCACCATGGCAGCGCTTGAGCCACCGCCGCTTGCAACACCAGCCAGCGGCACCCATGACCGCGAACTCTGCAATAACGCTCGCCCTGCGGGCTGGCGCAATCCTTCCCCGCGCGACCCTTACCACCTGCTGGTCATTGGCGCAGGACCGGCCGGACTCGTCGCCGCGCGCGGTGCCGCCGCGCTCGGCGCGACGGTCGCGTTAATCGAAAGCCATTTACTCGGCGGCGACTGTCTCAACTACGGCTGCGTGCCATCCAAAACCCTCATCCGGACCTCACGTCTCTATGCTGAAATGCGCAACGCAGCGAACTTCGGTGCCCGCGCTCCCAACGATATCGTGGTCGATTTCCCACTGGCGATGGAGCGTATGCGACGCATCCGTAGCCGTATCAGCCGCACCGACTCGGCATCACGCCTGGCGGCTGAAGGCATCGACGTCTTCTTCGGCAGGGCACGATTCGTCAGTACTGACGCCGTCGATGTAGAAGGCACACGACTGCGCTTTAAAAAAGCCATGATCGCGACCGGCACGCGCTCAACGGTGCCGACCATTACGGGCCTTGCCGAGGCCGGCTATCTCACTAACGAAAGCGTATTCGACCTGACCGCGTTGCCACCTACGCTACTCGTGATCGGCGGCGGCCCGTTGGGCTGCGAATTGGCGCAAGCCTTCTGTCGCTTCGGTTCACGGACCGTGATCGCGCACAACGAGCCGCTGTTCCTGCCGAAGGAAGAACGTGACGCCGCGCAAATGGTCTCCGACGCGCTGGCCCGCGACGGGGTTGAGATCCACCTCAATACATCGGTCGTGAGCGTGCACGTCGAGGGTGGGAAAAAGCTGGTCGAGACCTGCAGCGATGGCAACCGCACGATGATCGCGGTCGACGAGATCTTGACCGGCATTGGACGGGTGCCGGCGCTCGCCGGTTTAGACCTCGAGGCTGCGGACGTGCTGTACAACCTCGAGTCCGGCATCCAGGTCGACGATTTTTTACGCACGACCAACCCGCGCATTTATGCCGCCGGCGACGTCTGTGTCCAGCATCAGTTTACCGACGTTGCCGATGCGACGGCACGAATCGTGGTGCACAACGCGCTCTTTCTAGGTCGTCAACGGCTCAGCGCATTGACCATCCCGTGGTGTACTTACACAGATCCGGAAATCGCCCATGTAGGGATGTATGTCAGGCAGGCGCGCGAACGCGGCATTGCGGTCAAGACATTTACCGTGCCGATGCACGATGTCGACCGTGCAATTGCCGATGGCGAAGAAGACGGCTTCGTGAAAATCCACGTTCGGGACGGAAGCGATACCATCCTCGGCGCGACCATCGTCGCACGTCATGCCGGCGAGATGATAAACGGCATCTCGCTGGCGATGGTGGCAGGTGTAGGCCTGCGTACCGTGGCGCGCGTGATGCACACCTATCCGACCCAGGCCGAGGCGATCAAGATGGCGGCAAATAATTACACACGGACGCGCTTGACGCCGTTACTCAGATGGCTGCTGCGCAAATGGGTCACGCGTTAAGGCCAAGCCATGGGAACGCCAGCGGCGCGCGACTACGGCTAGCAGGCTAGTGCAGTCCCGCCGCGCTTGGCTCCTGATCGGTAATCTCCCATAACGTCGCGCGCCATTCGGTCAGGTCGCCGATCACTTGATGGGCGGTGTCCACCAGCGTCACCGGCGGAATCTTGGCGGCGACTGCAGCGCTCAGGAATGCGGCGAGCACTTCGATAGCCTCATCAAGGGTTTTGTGCAGGTCGCGCACGCCTGCGAGATCATCATGGTCATCGTTCATGGCGAGACGCTACTACGATTGCGCGCAACGCACAAAGCTGCGGCGTATTTCCGCGCGGGCAAGGGCGCAACCGCTACGGGTTTCAGCGCAAGCGCAGTCGGCTGCCGTGACTACCTCTATTTCACTTCGATTTCGGCAATGAATCCGTCCGGCAGCTCGCGATGGCCAGCGATGAAATCACCGTTGATGTCGCTCACCCACAGCTTGCCATGGGCGAAACGCACGCAACTTGGATTATGCAGGCCCGAGGCCACCAGCACCGCCCGGCCGTCGGCCGTAAGCCGATAAACCTTGCCGTCGGGCAGGATGGTCTGGGTCTGCGGTACCGGGATCTGATACAGACCGACATCGGAGAAGAACAGCTGACCGGCGTAGGCGCCGAAGCCGCTCGGCGCGAAGTCCATGCCCATCGGCCGACCAGGCCCGCGATAGAGCGGCTGCGCGGCGACCTTGCCATCAGCTGAGATGCGCACGATGGCGCCTTGCTGCGCCTGCTTGCTGGTGATGTCGTAGGCACCGATGCTGACTGCCACCAGCATCCACTGGCCATCGGCGCTGAAGGTCATCATGGTCGGCGCGCTCATCTGCTTGCCATCGAACACCACGAAGGGCGTGCACTTGCCGTCGGCGGTGACCTGATAGATGGCGTCGTTGTAGATGGTGATGACAAAAAAACGATCGGCGAAGGGCGAACCGGGCGGGCCGAAACGGCCGTCGAGTCCATAGCCCGGGATCTTCTTCGCGCCCGCATCGGGCAAGGTGCAGAACACGCTGGTCGCGTAGTCGTGCTGCGGCTCGATGCGTTGCACGATGTGGTTCATGAGCGCGCCTTTTTCGGCCACCTCGGGTTGGGCGAGGGAGAACACGTCGCCACCATAACTGCCGAAACCGGCGGGTGCGATATCGTAGCCGACCGTCGGCAGCAACTTGCCGATGCCTGCCAGCACCGTGATCTTGCCCATGGCATCGACGGACAATAGACGGCTGCCTTTGCCGTCCGCCTCGCCGCCATCGTCGTTGATCCACATCGCGTCACCGACTGGCAGCATCACCAGTGGGTCGTAGAGCTGGCCGGGCGGCACCAGAACCTTGGCGGCGAAACCGGCTTCGGCTTTGATCTGCGGCGGCGCGGTGAGGCGCGCGACGATCTGGTTCAGAAGTTCTTCGCCATGCAC
>JANMJF010000761.1:0-1930 GCA_031371245.1 Pseudomonadota bacterium
TACTCGAGAATCTTGCTGACCACACCGGCGCCGACCGTGCGGCCACCTTCGCGGATCGCAAATCGCAGACCGTCCTCCATCGCGATCGGGTTGATCAGCTTCACCGTCACCTTGACGTTGTCGCCGGGCATCACCATCTCGACACCCTCGGGCAACGACACCGCGCCCGTCACATCCGTCGTCCGAAAATAAAACTGCGGACGGTAGTTGCTGAAAAATGGCGTATGGCGACCGCCCTCTTCCTTCGACAGCACATACACCTCCGCCTCAAAATGCGTATGCGGGTTCACCGAGCCCGGCTTGCACAACACCTGACCACGCTCGACATCCTCGCGCTTCGTGCCGCGCAACAGCACACCCACGTTGTCACCCGCCTGACCTTCGTCCAGCAGCTTGCGGAACATCTCTACACCCGTGCACGTGGTCTTCACCGTCGCCTTGATGCCGACGATCTCCACTTCCTCACCCACCTTCACAATGCCCCGCTCGATCCGACCCGTCACCACCGTCCCCCGACCTGAGATCGAGAACACGTCTTCTATCGGCAACAAAAACGGACGGTCAACCGGACGCTCCGGGATCGGCACGTAGTCGTCCAGGGCCTGCACCAGCCGCTCAATCGACGGCGTGCCTATTTCGCTCGTGTCACCTTCAACCGCCTTCAGCGCGCTACCTATGATCACCGGCGTGTCATCGCCTGGAAACTGGTACAAATCTAGCAGCTCGCGAATTTCCAACTCCACCAGCTCCAACAGCTCGGCGTCATCAACCATGTCCGCCTTGTTCAGGAACACAACAATCTTCGGCACGCCCACCTGGCGCGCCAGCAGAATGTGCTCGCGCGTCTGCGGCATCGGGCCGTCCGCCGCGCTGCACACCAAAATCGCGCCGTCCATCTGCGCCGCACCCGTGATCATGTTCTTCACGTAGTCCGCGTGACCGGGGCAGTCCACATGCGCGTAATGCCGCGTCGCGCTCTCGTATTCCACGTGTGCCGTCGCGATCGTGATGCCGCGCTCGCGCTCTTCGGGCGCATTGTCAATCTGGTCGTAGGCCTTAACGTCACCGCCAAACTTCGCCGCAGACACCATCGTCAACGCCGCCGTCAACGTCGTCTTACCATGATCTACATGACCTATCGTCCCCACATTTACATGCGGCTTTGTCCGCGAAAACTTTTCCTTGGCCATGGCTCTCTAACCCTCTAGTACTTTGCCGTTTAGTCGATGGCGGTAAGACGCCGACTAATTTCTCTTGATGATTACGTCAGCAATATTGCTGGGAGCTTCGGCGTAACGCGCGAACTCCATTGAATAGGTCGCGCGACCCTGGGTCGCCGAGCGCAAATCGGTCGCGTAGCCGAACATTTCGGCGAGCGGCACTTCCGCGCGAATCACTGCGCCGGCCGGCGATTCATCGGTGCCAAGCAACACGCCACGACGACGGCTCAAGTCACCATTGACGGTGCCCATGTAGTCGTCCGGCGTCACAATCTCGACGCTCATGAGCGGCTCCAGCAGGACCGGCTTCGCTGCGCGCATGCCTTCCTTAAAGCCAATCGAACCGGCAATCTTGAAGGCCATTTCGTTGGAATCGACGTCGTGGTACGAACCATCGTGCAGGGTGACTTTGACATCGACCACCGGATATCCGGCCAGCACGCCATTGGCCTGTGCTTCCTGAATACCTTTCTGCACCGCCGGGATGTATTCGCGCGGCACGACACCACCGACGATGCCATTCACAAACTCGAATCCCGACCCTTGCGGCGCTGGCTCAAGCTTCAGTACCACATGACCATACTGGCCGCGGCCACCGCTCTGACGCACAAACTTGCCCTCGGCATTCTCAACCGTCGCTTTGATCGTCTCGCGATAAGCGACCTGCGGCTTGCCAACATTCGCATCGACCTTGAATTCACGGCGCATGC
>JANMJF010000002.1:0-11031 GCA_031371245.1 Pseudomonadota bacterium
CGTCAGTGAGTTCTCTCGTTTCCCTGGCCCAGCAGGCTATAGCTGTCGACGCGACCCGAATCTGTGACGCCCGTCCTCGCGATCGTCGTGCGTGCGATCGAAGCCTCGCTCATTCGGCGCGCCCGACTGACCCGAAAGACCGGTGCGAGCGGCGGTGTGATTACGCTGATTCAGCGATCTGGTAGTGCGCTGAATCTATTGAATGTTGACCTGCATATGCTGGTGCTGGATGGCGTCCACATGCGCGCGCAGGACAAGCTGCGCTTCCACGAACTGTGTGCGCCCGCGGTCGCCGACATGCAGCGCTGGCTCGATGCCATCGTGTCGCGGGTGCCGCGCTGTCTGGAGCGAGACGGTCTGCTGATCCGTGACCCCGGAGCAGCTTTGGCTCGATCTCGTATCACGCGACGCCTTGGACGCTCTGGGCGCGGCCTCGATCCAGTACCGGATCGCGGTCGGGCCGCATGCGGGACGCAAGGCACTGACCTTGAAACTCGCATCGCCCGCGAGGCCATCCACGGTGCCGAAACCCTTCACCGTGGCGCGCGATGGCTTCTTGCTGAATGCCGCCGTGGCATTTGCGGCACATCAGCGCGAGGGCGTCGAGCGTCGACCATGTCGCGATGTCCGGCGCGGTCTTCTTTCAGCGTCTGATCGCCACGCCGTAAGCGGGTGCGACATACTCGATGCGCGATGGGGAAATGCGGTTTGTTTTTCTTATCGTCTTAGTGGACGACACTTAAATCCTTAGGCGCAGGCATGATCGTCAGTCCAGCCAGATTCCATCGTTACCGCCGGTGATCAAGACTCGTCCGCTACCTGACTTGTTTGCGATGTAGAGTTTGCCTTCTACCCCGATGAGCAACTGCCCTGTAGACGTAGCGTCGAGAGAGCTTTCAAGACCATAGTCGGCGATAAGCTTTGCCGTGCCTGCGCCACCGTCCAGCTTCCAGAGATCCGGGCCAACTCCATTCTCAGACATCAGTCCCAGCCGATGGATGCCACTGCCGTCTTTGTAGACGGCCAGCCCGTCAACACCGCTGGACGCACGATCCCATAGGTAATTGTGACCCGTACCGTCGAAGTCGTGCACGCGCACCGTTGAGTGGCCTGTGCGCCCTTTGTTATGTTTGTGGGTACCCACGATGAGTCGGGCGGTACCCGGCTCGAACACCGGGCGTGTCATGTAATAGACACCAGACGCCGGAACCGCCGAGACGACCTTCCTGAAGTCGTCGCCCACCTTTAGCATGAGCCAGATCATCTCCTTATCGCCCAGCTCCTTGCCCGGCTCCCTGCGAATAAACGCCACCACACCGGCAAAGGGTTGCGGGGAGTAGCCATCGGAAATTTCCAGGCGCTCACCGCTACCATCCCGCTTCATCGACCAGATATTGTGCTGATCCCCGCTACCCCGTGTGAAATAGATACGCCCGTCGGTGTACGAAGCGGGAGATGAGTCGTCGCCCGAACTCAGGCGGGTTTCGGTACCATCTGTATCGCGCCGCCATATTCCCTTCTGTGACCAGCCACGCGAAAAGACAATCGGATGCGGCAGCACCATTTTCAGGTCAGGGACTTTTCCGACACTGAGGCCAGGGTCTTCTTTCAGCTCCGTTGGCTTCGCCGGTTTCAGATCCTGGGCAGAAGCTGCGAGTCCGGCCAAACCCAACGCCAAGAGTATTGAGATTCGTTTCATACCGACATTGTGCCCCAGATTTGGGAACCTGAAACGGGGATACTGAGCGCCGAGGAAATTCATGCAATAAACCCGTCTTGGCCGCACCGGCCTCGCCGTCCCGAAGCTCTGCCTCGGCACGATGAATTTGGGCCCCGTCACGACCCCCGAGGACAGCTTCGCCATCATGGACCGCGCTCTGGAGCACGGGATCAACTTCTCGGACACCGCCGACGTCTGCGGCTGGAAGCAGGGCGAGGCGATCGTGATCGAACGCCACTGGGACGGGATCGCCGCCTACTGCCATCCCGAAAACAAGGTCTAGCTCGGCTTCGTCGAAGGGCTCAACAATAAGATCCGTGTCATCCAACGACGAGCATATGGACTACGTGACGAAGAATACCTGCGACTCAAAGTACTCACCTGCATGCTGCCAAGGCTAGAGGGTGTCCGGAAATCACCCACCCGATTTCCTGAAGACCCGTTTTAAGCCGGCATATGATCGTCAATACGTCCGAACCGCCGCGCTGCTCGCATGGTCGGCACACCCGGCCTTATTCCCCCAATAACTCCGCCACTGACGACAATTGCGCGATGTGTTCGGAGACCACCTTAATGATGACCACCAGCGGGATGCTGAGAAACATGCCCCCGATTCCCCACATCCAGCCAAAAAACAACAAGGCGACGAACACTGCTGTGGTGTTCATCCTGGCTATCCGCCCTGTCATCCAGGTAGTGATGAGAATGCCGATCACCAGGGCGATAGCGAGGGACGCGCCAGCGACAGCCACGGCCATGGACCATGAGCCGAATTGCAGGAACGCTGCGAGGCCGGTGATACCGGCCGTGGCGGTCGTGCCCAGATAGGGAATGACATGCAGCAGTCCAGCCGCTGCGGCCCAGGCGCCTGCGTTCTCAAGACCGGCCCACGCGAACACCACCCAGCTCAAGGCCATCACCAGGGTATTGGTGACGACCAGCACGACCATATAGCGCTGAATCGAGTCGTTGATCTGATCAAGCATCTGCACCGTGATTTTTTTGCGCGCGAAAGTCGGCCCGGCGAGACGAACGATTTTGCGTTTGAATGTATCGCCGGACAGCAGCAAAAAGAACACTAGAAATGTCACCATCGTGGCCTGTCCCAACAGGCCGAGGGCACCGATCGAACCTGCCCACAGGACGCTATTCATATTGCTCGATGGTTGCGCAAGCACCAGCTGCCCGGCGGACGGCCGTGTGCTGGCATCGGTGGTCGCCTTCTCGATTTCATGGCTGGCGGCCTGCACTTTTTGCAATGTCGTCTTTTCGCCGAGATGTCTTGCGCCGGCGAGACTGGCGGAAATCCGCGCCACTGATGCCGGCAGGCGCTCGATGATAGTGTCGACCTGTCCACGCAGTACATAGCTGCCATAAATCAGCAAAGACAGCACGGTGGCCATGACGACGCTGACCGCCACAGCCCGCGGCAGATAGCAGCGCTGCAACCATGTCACGGCAGGATTCAAGCTATAGGCGAGGAAGATCCCGAGCAGCAGCGCCAGACAGAAGGTCTGCGCCCATTGCAAGGCGAACAGCAGCGCAACCGTCGCAATCACGGTCAGCGCCAGACCGTGGGCGTCGACGCTCACGGGCGGTGTATCCACACCGGCTGCGGCGCCGAGCACCACGGGCGATTCCTCGTCCTGAGTGACAGTAACGGGGATCACGTCTGGACCAGGTGCATGGTGCGGCATAACCCTGGCGTATGAGCGCTCACAACCGGCTTGGTCGTGCCCTCATGGATTTTCGAACTCAGTGAATCCGACCATCCGCACAGACGAAAGAAAATGTCCATCGTCTCGCTGCGCTGGCAGTGGCTGGTGCGGGATAGAGAAGGCTAGCGAGCCATTGGGCGGGACAGCACCGGCCAGTGTGTGAAATTCCGACCAGCCCGGCCCATCCTCGTCTGTGCGGCGGTCATCGGACCACAACCAGGCATAGGTCACCAGAATCTGCACATTGTCGAGACGTTTGTTACCGTGATTGACGATTTGACCGGAAACGTGGTCGGTGGCATAGCGAATGTCTTCGACGCTGGCTTGCGATTGCAGGCGCGACGTGTTGACGACCTCATCCGCGACTGCGGAACTGGCGTTCAGTGTCAGCCAGACAGCCACGATCATGATGGCGGGAATGGGTGTGTTCATTTCACTGTCCTTGGGGCGGGATGCCTACCCGCCGGTTCTTAAACGAAAGCCTGGCCGGTGTTCGCAGCGCTCCAGCGCCTAGAATGCGCAAGCGAGTCATGTAGCACGCAGCGGTGTGTAATCCCGGTCATAGACCGGCCTCATGCTGAGGCCGGCGGCGCACCATGCGTCTTGAACTAGCGGACTGCTCGACTAAGGCGCCTCAGATTATGATTTCCCGAAATGCGCTTTTGCGCTGTTGACACAATCGTCCTTGACCTGGCCGGCCAGCACATCACATTTTTCGATGGCTACCTTGTAGTCAGCGGTGGTTTTATCGGCGTTTGCTTCGGCGCGCGCGTCCGATTGTTTGTCTGCCGCTTCGTTGCGGCTGTCCGAGGTCACACGCGCGACATTGGCGTCGGCCTTGCCTTTCACCAGCGCAGCCTTGGCTTCTTTCACGCATACGTCTTTGGCATTGCCGGCCAGATCGTCGCAGCTCTCCATGGCTACCGCGTAGTTGGCGTCGGCACGTGCCAGGCGGGCGGCCTCGCGACTCTTGGCACTGGTGTCAAACGCTGCTTCGGCATCAGCCTTGGAGACATTCTCCTTGCCCTTCGCCTGGGCGTCACAGATGTCCTTGGCATTGCCACTCAGTGCGCTGCATGACTTGTCATCAATCTGGTACTGCGCCTTTGCGGCGGTCTTGGCCATCTCATAGCTTTCGTGTGAGATTGGTGGTGCGTTAGCGGCAGGCAGGGTGGACTCAGCGCAGGCAGTCGCCGCGAAACTCAAGCCAGCGACGGCCAGCAGGGCGATTGTTGTTTTGTTCATGGTATTTCCTTACTAAACGAGTGGGGCGGATGAAGTCGGTGACAATTCGCGTGCTCGAACGCGATGACTTGGAATCGCGCAGGTTACGCCCACAATCGCGGTCTATCTGTTCGATGACGTACCTAGAAGTCGGTCGGGACGCCATGATCTACGCAGCGCGCAGAGCGCATATCCGACGGCGCCCCAGACCTGGGCACCGCCATGCTGGCGCGCCGTGCGTGCGATCAGATGGTGAGGCCGGCGTAACTCACACTCTTCACGCCGAGTACATTCTTCGCCAGTTCGATGGCGAGCGAACGTTGGGCACCGCTGTCGACCTTACCGCTGAGAGTGACGACGCCAGCGCGGGTACTGACGGCAATCTCAGAAGCGTCGACATTGGTCGAATACATGAAGGTCGATTTAACCTTGGTCGTGATCCAGGTGTCGGCGACATCATGACCGGCGGTCTTCACTGAGTGCTCGGCGTGGTCGACGAGCGAGGGTTGCGCACCGCTGATCGTGAGGCGGTTGTCCACCGCCGTCACGCCGCGGGAATTCAAGGCCAGCCGCCCAGCCAGTTCCTTGCTCTCGGCGCTGTCCGCGCTGCCGGTCAGTAGCACGCGTCCCGACCGCGTCACGACCTTGGTGGTCAGACCGCTGGTGTATTTACTCCAGGTCAGTTTCGATTTGACGACAGCGGTAATCGTGCTGTCGTCTATCGCTTCGCCGTAACTGCGGGCCAGCGATTTATCTGGCGCGACATAGTCACCGGCAACCGTGATCTCGTTTTTCACTTCTTTGACACCGACCACGCCGAGCGCGATCTCTTCGGCGAGTTCCTTGTTGATGCCCTCGTCGACACTGCCGCGTAAGGTCGCCCTGCCCTGGTGTACCGTGACTTGAAGATCATTGGCGCGCAAATAGGGGCTCAAGGCATAGGTTGTCCAGATCTGCGTTTCCTGACGGGCGTCGACGACGTCCTGAGAAATCGGCTTAGGGTCAGCGAAGGCGGCGCCGCTGGCGAGCGCCAACGCAATGCTCGACGCCAGCAGCAGCTTTTTATAATCGGTGTGCATGATGTTTCTCGATAATGATGAGGATGGCCTGCGGCGGGATGCCGCAGCGTGAATCGAACCTTCAGCGTCGACGGATGACGCTCACTCAGACTTGCTGCTGACTCATGACATCGTCGTCGCCTTTGGCAGCCTCTGGCAATTGATAGGCCTTGCTGTGCTTTTTGAATGGCACGCGCGGCACAGTCACGGCTTCGTCCGCTGGTACGCGTCGGTTAGCGTCGGGTACCGTGCGGGGCGTTTGATTCTTCTGTGGCCGTTGTGAGGAAGGTGGCACCGATTTTGTGTTTCCTGCTTTCGGGGCCGGGCTCGACGCCTTGGCTTTCGAAGTCGGAACGCTGGGTTTAGTCATGATGATCTCCGTTGGCGGCGGGCGCCCGGCACGGTTGCCGGACGCTGAGTTCGGGGGACGCCATAGCGCCGCAGCGCCAGACGAGTCAGGTCACTGCTTGGTGGATTCGGCGGGCGTGACGATGACGGTCGTACTGTCACCGGACGCGCCTTGCTTGCCCGGCTCGCCCATTGCGCCGGTAGCACCGGTGGCGCCGGCGGGGCCCGCAGGACCCGCTACTGCGGCCGGCGGTGTACCAACATTCACGGTCGGTTTGTCACAGGCGCTGAGGCTCACGCAGAGCGCCGCGATGGCAATCGGTAATACACGTTTTGCATTCATGAAAATGTCCTCGCTGGATGTTCGCCCCACGGTTAGTGTGCACAACGAGTAACGCTATGGGCGTCGACAATCGACGCCCACGCCTGCTCGTACCTACACCGTACCTGGGGTGATGATGTGTCGCTTCAACGCTTCTTTTCGACGGCGTCTTTCAAATCTCCATAAGAGGTCTGGGCTTTGCCCACGGCCTTCTCGACCTGGCCTCTGGCTTTGAGATTGTCGTTGCCGACGACTTTGCCAGCCACTTCCTTGACCTTGCCTTCGGCTTGTTTGAGCCGACCTTTCACTTGATCTTTGTTCATGGTGAGTTCCTTGAATTGCACTTGGGAATAACAGAGTCGCGTCCGCTCGCCGCAAACGACAGGGATGCATGGGCGAGCATGGCAACCTGCCCTCGGCGAGTCGGTGCGTCGCAACGCTTAGCGTGAAATTATTCGACTGGCGTGTAGCACGCGGACAGTTTGCGTTGAGCGTAAGCGACGCCGCCGCCCGTAGGCGGCGGCGATATCACTAGGAGCCTGTGCAAGACGCGCCGTCAGATACTCACGGCATGATGGTGACAAACACTTGGCGGTTGCGCGGCTCGCGCACGCCGTCGGCGGTCGGTACCAACTGGTCGTGCTCGCCGCGCGCTTCGGTGGTTATACTTTCGGCATTCACGCCCAGCGCCAGCAAGGCGGATTTCACTGCCGCGGCGCGCCGCTCTGAAAGCCGCTGGTTGTAGCTCTCGGTGCCTATCGAGCTGGTGTGGCCGATGACGGTCATACGCCGCAGCGGCGGGCTGCTGATGTCCGACTTGATCTGCTCAAGCAAAGTCATGGCTTCGGCAGTAATTTCGGCACTGTCGAAGTCGAAAAACACGTGGTAGCTGTCCGGTATGGTGGCTGCGACGACCGCTGCTGCCGGCGCTGCCACGGGCGGCGCGGGCGCCACATCGGCGACCGGTTGAGTGCTGGATTCGACGGTCGTCATGGCGCTCAAGAAAGACTGCTTACAGGCTTCGATATCGTCGGGCTGCAGGTCCTCGCTGGCCTGTTCCAGCCAGCAGTCGAACGAGGTCTGGGCACGCGCTGCGGCGGCCGGCGCATCGCTGCGGGCGGTCTTGGCGAGGGCGCTGAGCAGACGATCGTGGGCGGTACTCAATTCCTCGACATAGCGGTCTTTGAGAAAAGCCCGCCGCAGGACTACCTCATCGGGCGCGGTCGGTTGTCCGCTGCTTGCCGCCGCTGCGCGTGCGGCATAGGTGGCGGCGTCACGCGCGTCACCCTGGGCGCTCTCGGCATTGGATAGCGCCTGGTAGTCGCCCGCCAGCGACTGTTCAAAGGTGTGGATGCCGGCCGCCGGCACGTCGGTTTCGGCTGACGACGGTGGTGCATGCAGTGCGACGAAGATGGCAACGGCGAGGGCCGTGCCGGCGTGTGTGTGATGAATCATGGGGAGAACGCTCCTGAAGGGCGAGGCGCTGGCCAGCGCGCAGTCATGCGCGCGACCAGTGCGGGGCAACTCGAATTCGTGCACATCCTAGAAATTGAAGCCGACACCCAGCGAGTAGGGCACGTTGCCGTTGTTGCAGCACTCGTCGATCGGCACTTCATAGGCAATGTTGCCAAACAGGAACGTACTTTCATTGACGTAATATTTGAGGCCGACCTCCGGCCCAAACAGGGCCTTGTCATGAATACCCGCACCGTAAACACCGCCGACGTTCAAGCCCACATAGGGCTGCCACTTGGCGAGGTCCCACTGGTAGGCGGCCTGGAACATCGTACGACTGTTGATCAGGGTACTGTCGCCATTGTCGTTGGCCTGCAAACCCTGCTTCACACTGAAAAGCCAGTTCTTGGTGTAGTAGTAACCGACCGAACCGGAGACACCGAAATTCGAACGGTCGAAATCGTCATTGGACTGGCCGGTGCCGGTCAGGGTCGCTTCGTAATTGCCGGCATGGGGGCCGGGATCGAGCGTGTAGGGCGGCATGCCGTCGGCCTGCGCCGCCGCGACACTGCCGAGCGCCACCAGGGAAACTGCGAATAATGATTTCATCATGCTGTTAACTCCGCCCCGCGCGAATGATTGGATGCTCGTCGCGTCGGGACTTACGCAGCGGAGCTTAGAACTGCGAACGTGTCGCAGCGATCGAAAATCTCGGCGATTGATTGCCGTGACCAGCGCATCATCCTTCCCGCGCTGCTACTCGCGCAGCGCGAAGTTTCTTGGCCTTGCGTGCGCGAGTGCCAAGTTAACAATGGAATGAATTTGATGGGGCAGGATAGGGCGCGGCACAGCAGACGTCAGTGCGGCGCACCACTTAGACTTTCACGGGTGTGCAGCGTGTTACGCAAGAGCCCGCGCGGTGTTGTCTCTCACTGACACGCAAGCGTCGCGCACAGTATGCGCGGCGACGCACCGACAGTTGGCGTGTTGGCTCTTAGCCTGCCGTGACCTGCAGGCACGTACCATGCCTATCGGGCGCCGACGCTATGCCCACCACCGACTGTCCATTGGCGAGGTCACGATGTCTGAAGTCTTGACCGCTGCGCAGTTGCAAGACATGCATGCCTATTGGCGTGCGGCCAACTATCTCTCGGTCGGACAGATCTATCTGCAGGACAACCCCTTGCTGGAAGTGCCGCTGCGTCGCGCCGACATCAAACCGCGGTTACTCGGTCATTGGGGCACGACGCCGGGTCTGAACCTGATGTATGTGCATTTGAATCGCCTGATCAAACAATATGATCTGAACATGATCTTCGTCACCGGCCCCGGTCATGGCGGCCCAGGCGTGGTGGCGAACACTTACCTTGAAGGCTCCTATACCGAGCACTATCCAGCCATTGAACAAAGTCGCAACGGCATGCAGCGCCTGTTCCGGCAGTTTTCCTGGCCGGCCGGCATACCGAGCCATGTGTCAGCCGACACACCGGGATCGATCCACGAAGGGGGTGAACTCGGTTACTCCCTGGCCCACGCCTATGGCGCGGCGTTTGATAATCCTTCGCTCATCGTTGCTTGTGTGATAGGCGACGGTGAAGCCGAAACCGGCGCACTTGCCACCAGTTGGCATTCCAACAAGTTTCTCAACCCGGCACGCGACGGTGCGGTATTGCCCATTCTGCATTTGAACGGCTACAAGATTGCCAATCCCGCGCTATTAGATCGCATCGGTCGCGAAGAGCTGAGCCAGCTGCTGCGTGGCTACGGCCACCAACCCTACTTCGTCGCAGGCGACGACCCGCTTGCCGTGCATGAAGCCCTGGCCACGACCCTCGATAGCGTGCTGGCGCAGATCCATGACATTCAGGCCGTCGCGCGACGTGTGGGTGGCCAGCGCGTGTCGTCCCGCCCACGCTGGCCAATGATCGTGCTGCGCACGCCCAAGGGTTGGACGGGGCCCGCAACGGTCGATGGTTTGCCGGTCGAAGGCACCTGGCGCGCCCATCAAGTGCCGCTTAGTGATTTCGACCAAGCCGGCCATCTGGCAATGCTTGAAACCTGGCTCAGAAGTTATCGCGCCGAGGAATTATTCGACCCCAGCGGCAAGCTGCGCCCGGCATTGGCGGCGCTCGCACCGACCGGCCAAAAGCGCATGGGCTCCAATCCCCATGCCAACGGCGGCCAACTGTTGACACCGCTGGTGTTGCCGCATTTTCGCGACTATGGGTTGAGCGTGGCGACGCCGGGGGGCGTGCTGGCCGAGTCCACGCAGGTGTTGGGCTGTTATCTGCGCGATGTCATGAAATTGAACCTCGGCGCCGCCAATTTTCGCGTCTTCGGTCCGGACGAAACGGCCTCCAACCGCTTGCAGGCCATCTATGAAGTGTCGGGCAAGACCTGGATGGCGCAGACCGATGAAAACGATCTTGACCTCAGCGTCGACGGCCGCGTCATGGAGGTGCTGAGCGAGCATCTGTGTCAGGGCTGGTTGGAGGGCTATCTGCTGACCGGTCGTCACGGCTTGTTTTCGTGTTACGAAGCCTTTGTCCACATCATCGACTCGATGCTCAACCAGCATGCCAAATGGTTGAAGGTGTGCGCCAAGATCCCCTGGCGCCAGCCGGTCGCCTCACTCAACTATCTACTCACCTCCCATGTCTGGCGGCAGGATCAGAACGGCTTGTCCCATCAGGACCCAGGTTTCATCGATCACGTGGCGAACAAAAGTCCGGCGGTGGTGCGCATCTATTTGCCGGCGGATGCCAATACCCTGCTGGCGGTCACTGATCATTGTCTGCGCAGTCGCGATCGCATCAATTTGATCGTCGCCGGCAAGCAGCCTGAATGGCAGTGGTTGACGATGGAGGCCGCCGTCCAGCACTGCACCGCCGGCGCCAGCATCTGGTCATGGGCGAGTACCGTGGACGACGATCCCGAGCTGGTGATGGCCTGCGCCGGCGACGTGCCGACCTTGGAGACCCTCGCTGCCGTGAGTCTGTTGCGCGATTACGTGCCGGACATCCGTGTGCGAGTGGTGAATATCGTCAACCTGATGACGCTCACGCCGCAGTCAGAACATCCCGATGGTCTTGACGATCGCGATTTCGACGAATTATTCACGATCGACAAGCCGGTGGTATTCGCCTTCCATGGTTATGCAACCATGGTGCACAAGCTCACCTACCG
>JANMJF010000459.1:0-4825 GCA_031371245.1 Pseudomonadota bacterium
AAGAGCGTCGATTCTTTCCGCTCGGATCTGGCTCGCCTGCGCACCGGTCGTGCGCAACCGAGCCTTATCGAACACATCATGGTCAACTACTACGGTACGTCGACGCCGCTACCGCAGTGCGCGAGTGTGTCGGTGGAAGACGCCCGCACACTGGTGGTAACAGCCTGGGATCGAGGCGCCATTGACGCGGTCGAAAAAGCGATCCGTGATGCAGGCCTGGGCTTGAACCCCAACACCGCCGGCACCGTCATTCGCGTGCCGTTGCCGCCGCTGACTGAAGAGCGACGCCGCGACTTGATAAAGATCCTCAATAAGGAAGCCGAGCAGGCCAAGGTCGCGGTACGCAATATCCGTCGTGATGCCATCGCACACGTCAAGGAACTGCTCAAAGCCAAAGACATCACCACCGACGACGAGCGCAAGGGCGAGGAACAGACCCAGAAAGTTACTGACGAACACGTCAGGAAAATCGACGAAATCGTGGCGGCCAAAGAGCGCGAAATGATGGCGGTCTGAGCGTGGCAACTAGCCCTGCCACGTCAGCAGATCTGCCACGCCATGTCGCCATTATCATGGATGGCAACGGGCGCTGGGCCAAACGCCGCCAGCTGCCCCGCATCGCCGGCCATCGCGCTGGTGTTGAAAACGTCCGGGTTATCGTCAAGTACTGCGCTGAATCGGGTATCGATACCCTGACATTGTTCGCCTTCAGCAGCGAGAACTGGCGACGCCCGCCCACCGAGGTCAAGCTGCTATTCGATTTGTTCGTGATGGTGCTCGATCAGGAAATCGAACGTCTGCATGAGGCCGGTGTGCGGCTGCGAGTGATTGGCGACCGCGCGCCATTTCCGAAAAAACTGCAGCAATGCATCGACCGTGCGGAGACACGCACTGCCGACAACAAACATCTGAATCTGGTGATCGCCGCCAATTATGGTGGTCAGTGGGATATTACCCAGGCAACGCGCCAGCTCGCGACCCTGATCAAGCGCGGCGAGCTGGAACCGCACGCCATCACGGCGGAACATCTTGCCGCACGTCTGGCGCTGGCCGATTTGCCCAATCCCGATCTCTTCATTCGCTCAGGCGG
Source organism: Pseudomonadota bacterium (assembly GCA_031371245.1). GTDB lineage: Bacteria > Pseudomonadota > Gammaproteobacteria > JADJYF01. The sequence continues at coordinate 1,091 of JANMJF010000459.1, forward strand.
CGAGCAGCGTATCAGCAACTACTTGTTATGGCAGCTGGCCTACACCGAACTCTATTTCACCGAATGCCTGTGGCCAGATTTCGACACGTCGGAATTCGAGCGGGCACTAAGGAGCTACACCACCCGCCAGCGTCGTTTCGGTATGACCGGCGAGCAGGTAAGTGGCGAACTCGATGCTGTGAGCTCCGACGCCGAATGATACGTGGCGCCGCCGATGAGCGCGGCTTTGGCGTGTTTACCCGCCCGTGTCGAATCTGATTGCACGCGTTCTGACGGCGACCGTCCTGGCCGGGGTGGTGGTATTCGGCACGCTGCGTTTGCCGTTCGAGTTCATGACTGGCCTGTTCTCGCTGATGTTGTTTGGCGCCGCGCTTGAATGGTCACAACTGGCGGGCATTGCGCGCCGCGCCGCCCGTATCGCTTATGCTGCGGTGTCCGTTGCCGCCGCGCTGGCGAGCGTCTTAGTGCTGCGCGGGCAGGTCGCTGCGCTGACCGGAGTGTTGCTGCTTGGCTGTCTGTGGTGGTTGGTAGCAGGGGCTTGGGTCGTCCACTATCAATTGCATGAAGGGCCCAAGATTAGTGACCGGCGGTGGCTCGCCTGGTGCGGATGGTTGGCTCTGGTGCCGGCCTTGGTCGCGCTGCTTGCACTGCTCGCTCGCGACCCCGCGCTGCTGCTTGCGCTGTTTGCGCTGGTGTGGGGCGCGGATATTTGCGCCTACTTCGGTGGCAAGACCTTCGGCCGTCGGCGTCTCGCCAGTCACGTCAGTCCCGGCAAAACCTGGGAGGGGCTGGCAGCAGCCCTGTTGGGTACCCAATTGCTGGCGGCGGTGGGGGCTGGCAGCGGGTTACTCACACGCCTGTCGCTGCTAGAGGCCCTCGCTTTGGCCGCAGTCACGGTCGCCGCATCGGTCGTTGGTGACCTGCTTGAAAGCTTGCTCAAGCGTTTGCGCGGCGTCAAAGACAGCGGCACGCTGCTGCCCGGGCATGGCGGCATCCTCGATCGTATCGACAGCCTGCTGGCCGCCGCGCCAGTATTCACTCTAGGATATTTCCTGATGGAGCAACCATGACCATCGCGGTGACCATACTCGGTTCGACCGGCACTATCGGCGTCAATACGCTCGACGTCATCGCCCGCCAAGCTGAACGCTTTTCGGTTTTCGCACTCTCAGCCAATTCCAATGTCGATGGCCTGTTCGCGCAGTGCCAGGCCTGGAACCCACCTTACGCGGTGATGGTCGAAGAACGCGCCGCCGCCAAGCTTGAGGTGCGGTGCAAAGCTGCGGGGCTCGACACCCAAGTGCTGGCAGGTACGGAAGCGCTAGCGATGGTCGCCGCCCACCAGCAGGTCGATTACGTGATGGCCGGCATCGTTGGCGCCGCCGGTCTGTTGCCCAATCTCGCGGCGGCGCGGGCTGGCAAGCGCGTCATGCTCGCCAACAAGGAATCATTGGTGATGTCGGGCCAACTGTTCATGGACGCGGTGCGTGACAGTAAAGCCGAGTTGCTGCCGATTGATAGTGAACACAACGCGGTGTTCCAGTGTCTGCCTGCCAAGTTCGCCGATGGGCTGCCGGCGGTTGGCGTCGAGCGTATTCTGCTCACGGCGTCGGGCGGACCGTTCCGTTGCTGGCCTATCGAGCAATTGCATCAGGTGACGCCGGCCCAGGCTTGCGCGCATCCGAACTGGGTGATGGGACGCAAGATTTCAGTGGATTCGGCGACCATGATGAACAAGGGGCTGGAGGTGATCGAGGCGTGCTGGTTGTTCGGCGCCGCGCCGGCGCAGATCGAAGTGGTGATCCATCCGCAAAGCGTGATTCATTCGATGGTGCAATATGTCGATGGCTCGGTGTTGGCGCAACTCGGCAACCCCGACATGCGTACGCCTATTGCCTATGCGCTGGCCTGGCCCGAGCGCTGCGCGGCTGGTGTTGCGCCTCTCGACCTGTTCAGTGTTCGCCGTCTTGATTTCGAGGAGCCCGACTATGATCGTTTTCCGTGTCTGCGCCTGGCGCGGGACGCCATGAGCGTCGGCGGCACCGCGCCAGCGATCCTGAACGCCGCGAACGAAATGGCCGTCGCTGCTTTTCTTGACGAGAAGATTTCCTTCACTGCCATCCCGCGTCTGGTAGGCAGTGCTCTTGAGCACGTCACGGCCCGGCCGGCGCTCGATCTGCAGACCATTCTGGCCGACGACGCCAACGCGCGGGAGTATGTGCGTCGGGCGTTGGCCGAGGGAGCGAATTGATGGAACTGATCAAGACACTGCTGTCGTTCGCGCTGGCACTGGGCATCCTGGTTACCGCCCACGAATTCGGTCATTACTGGGTGGCGCGACGCTTGGGCGTAAAAATCCTGCGCTTCTGCATTGGCTTCGGACGACCCTGGTTGCAATGGCGTGCGGGTGAAACGGAGTTCGCGCTCGCCCTGATCCCACTCGGGGGCTACGTCAAAATGCTTGACGAACGCGAAGGTGAAGTCGCCGAGCACGAACTGCATCGCGCCTTCAATCGTAAGCCTCTGGCGACGCGGGCAGCGGTGGTGGCGGCCGGTCCAATTGCCAATTTCCTGTTTGCCATATTCGCATACTGGCTGATGCTCATGATCGGCGTGACTGGTCCGCGTCCGATCATTGGCACGGTCGACGCCGATTCTATCGCCGCACGCGCCGGGCTGAGCCGTGGCGAGGAAATTCTGCAAGTCGACGGCGCCCAGGCGCAGACCTGGGACGGCGTATTCCGTCACGCGCTCGACGGTATTCTTGATCAGCGTCCATTGCGTCTCGCGGTGCGGGACGGCAATGGCGTGGTCAAGAACGTGATGCTTGATGTCAGTAAAGTGTCGGTGGACGAGCTCGGCGCGGGAGATTTCTTTAAATCCCTGGGCCTCGCGCCCGACGTACCACTCATTCCGCCGGTGATTGCCCATGTGGTAGTCGATGGCGCAGCGGCGGCAGCTGGCATCAAAGATGGCGACCGCGTGATCTCGGCCGATGGCAGACCCATAGCGAGTTGGAGCGCGTGGGTCGACGTCATACGCCAGCACCCGCAGCAGGCGCTGGCCTTGGTTGTCCTGCGTGGTGGGGCAGAGGTTGCACTGACCGTGACCCCCGCACGCATCGAAGAGAACGGCGCAGTATTCGGGCGCATTGGCGCGGAGCCCCGCGTGCCGAAGGACCTCGCCGAGATCCCGATGGGGATCGAGCGTTATGGTCCTTGGGCAGCATTCGGCGGTGCTGTGGACAGAACTGTCGGCATGAGTCTTACGACCCTTAAGTTCCTCGGCAAGATGATCATGGGCGAGGCCTCGGTGCGCAATCTGAGCGGGCCGATCAGCATTGCCCAATACGCCGGTGCATCAGCCAAGTTGGGGGTCGCCCGTTTTCTGGAATTCCTAGCCCTAGTGAGTGTGAGCCTTGGAGTACTCAACCTATTGCCTATTCCGATTCTGGATGGCGGACACCTGCTTTATTACCTGATAGAATTCGCGACGCGTAGACCGGTGTCTGAACATCTGCAATCGTGGGGGCAGCAGCTCGGTCTGGTGATGTTGTTGAGCCTCATGGGGCTGGCCGTCTACAACGACATCCTGCGCATTCTGTGAGTACGCTGGTGACGGAAACACCCAAAAATAAATAAATATATTTATGTCGAAAGCCTTTGCAGCAGGCTGGATATTCGGCTTGACGATGTTGTTCGCGGTAGGCGCTTCGGCCGCGGATTCCTTCGTCGT
>JANMJF010000463.1:0-11897 GCA_031371245.1 Pseudomonadota bacterium
GATGCCGGCGCTACGCGTGTCGATATCGATATCGGCGACGGCGGGCTCGAATACATCAGCGTCAGCGATGATGGCTCAGGGCTGGCGGGCGCAGAGTTGGCGGCCGCCTTGCGCCGGCACTGGACCAGCAAAATCGCAGCGGTCAGCGACCTCGCCAGCCTGGTCTCGCTTGGCTTTCGCGGCGAGGCGCTGGCCAGTATCGCCGCAGTCGCGATGGTAGAAATCATCACCCGTCGACGCGGCGACCCCCATGGCTGGCGGCTGGCGGTTGCGCCCGGCCAGACGCCTGGTGCGCCGGTGCCGCACCAGGCCAATGTCGGCACGCGTATCACGGTGCGCGAGCTGTTCCACAACGTGCCGGCGCGGCGGCGCTTTCTGAAACGCGCCCGCACCGAGTTTTTGCATAGTCAGCAACTGCTACGCCAGCTTGCGTTTGCGCGTCCCGCAGTGGCCTTGTCTTTGAGTCAGGCCGGCAGCCGTGGTCTGCGCCTGCCGGCCGCCGAGCTTGGCGTCGACAGCCCGCGTTGGCGCAGTCTGTTCGGTGCGTCTTTCATGGCAGCAGCGCATTTCGTCGAACTCGATGCGCAGGGCCTCAGCGTGCGCGGCTGGGTGGGCAGACCTGACGAGGCCGACAGCCAGTCCGACGGCCAATTTCTGTCTTTGAACGGTCGCTACGTGCGCGATCGGCAGCTTGCCCACGCCGTGCGGCTGGCGTTTGGCGATGGCATTCCAAGCGGGCGTTTCCCGGTCTACGCGTTGGCAGTGACGCTGACACCCGCAGCGGTCGACGTCAATGTCCATCCCGGCAAGCTCGAAGTGCGATTCGTCGATATACGCGCAGTGCATGACCTGCTCTATGTCGCAGTACGCCGCGCCCTTGAGGGTGTGACGCAGGCAGAATCATTGAATACGCCGCCAGTGACTATCGCCGAAGCCGTTGGCCGCTACGCGCAACGACCGCAGGAACATCGCGCGCCGAGTCGCCCGCCAGCGCTGCAGGCGCTGTCGCAGCTCGGCCAGCCGCTGGCCCTGATCGATGATCGCTTTCTTCTGTATCGCGACCACGAGACCGTGCGTGCACTCGATCTGCGTGCGGCGTGGACCGAGGTCCTGACGCGTCGTCTGATCCCGACAAGTGTTATGGGCACCGCCAGCCGAGCGCTGCTGATCCCCGAGCGTATCGCCGCTGCCAGCCGTTTGTGGGCGCACTACGCGGTGGCCCATCTGCGGGCTTATGGCTTTGAACTGGACGATCTCGGGCCGGCCGGCCATCTGCTGCGGGCCGTCCCACGGGTTTTGCCGGAATTACCCTGGTCGACATTTTTTGCACGACTGGCCGAGCTAAGCAGCGGCGAGCATGCCGCGCGCTTCGCCCAGGCGGCGGCCGCAGCGGTGGAGCTTGGCAGTCACGGCCAGGCCTCGCGACGCCTGCTCGACGCACTCGAACAAGGGGCGGCAGCCTGTGGCCTCGAACTCACCACACTGGCGGCGGTAGTCGATGGCGCGCTACTCGCGCGTTCAAGTGTCGCGCGTGAGTGAAGCGCCGTCGCCGCTGCTGTTCTTAATGGGTCCGACCGGTGCAGGCAAGAGTGCGCTGGCATTGGCACTGGCCGCACGTTTGCCTGTCGAAATCGTCAGTGTCGATTCGGCGCAGGTTTATCGTGGCTTTGACATTGGCACCGCCAAACCGAATCCGGCCGTGCGTCGCCGTGTCGCGCATCACCTGCTGGATATCTGCGCGCCAACTGCGGCCTATTCCGCCGCGCAGTTTCGCTGTGACGCGCACAGTGCGATTGCGGCGATCCGCGCGCGCGGCCGGCTGCCACTACTGGTCGGCGGCACGGGCCTCTACTTCCGCGCACTCGAACAAGGTCTGGCTGATCTACCGGCGGCGGATCCGCAGGTGCGCGCGGCCTTGCAGGCCGACTTGGCGAGCGCCGGCGCGCAGGCTCTGCATGCACGTCTGGCGGCGGTCGATCCGCGCGCCGCCGCACGCATCCATCCGCACGATCCACAACGTCTGGTGCGCGCCCTCGAAGTGCACGTGGTTAGCGGCGTCAGCCAATCGGAACTTTGGGAGCGTGCGCGACTCACCCCCCATGTGGGGCAGGTCGTGAAGCTGGTGATCGCGCCCACGGATCGCGCTTCACTGCACCGTCATCTGGCGTTGCGATTTGCTCTCATGCTCGAGCGCGGCTTGATCAACGAGGTTCGCGCGCTGCGCGATCTTGGCGGTCTTGATGCCCGCACACCGGCCATGCGCACGGTCGGATATCGCGAAGTATGGTGCTATCTGGCCGGCGAGTATTCACGTTCCGATATGATCGAAAGGGGAATCGTTGCGACTCGCCAGCTGGCGAAACGACAACTCACCTGGTTAAGGCGGGAATCCGGCTGTGTATGGTTGGACTGTACCGATCCTGCACTTTTAGATCATGTGATGCACACAATACGTGAGCAGATCATTTTCAAGCGCGACGATTCTGATCTAGAGTAGCGCCGAAGCACGTACACAATAATGATTGCGACCCGCGGGACGCTTGGTCCTCGCGCGGTTTTTCTCACCCGGCATAACAACAACAAGGAGCATGCCATGAGCAAGGGTCAGTCACTTCAGGAACCTTACTTGAATGCGTTGCGCAAGGAGCGCGTGCCGGTGTCGATCTATTTGGTCAATGGCATCAAGCTGCAAGGGCAGATCGAGTCGTTCGACCAGTTCGTCATTTTGCTCAAGAATTCCGTCAGCCAGATGGTCTACAAGCACGCGATCTCGACGGTCGTCCCGGCGCGCAACGTACGCCTGCCGCGCGCCGACGAAGGCGAAGACGGCGACAACGACGGCGAAGCGGCGTGATGCCAGGAACCCACGCGTTTGTTTGAGCGACCGGCGGGCGGTGACCGTGCAGTTCTCGTCCATGTGGTATTCGGTCCGGGCCAGGCGCAAGACGACGACCTGAGCGAATTCCAGGAACTGGTGGCGGCCGCTGATGCGACCGCCGTCGGTGTCATCGCCGCGCCGCGTGGTGCGGCCGATCCGAAATTCTTTGTCGGCACCGGTAAGGTCGAAGAGATCGCGGTCGCCTGCCGTGCCCATGAAGCCGACGTCGTGGTCTTCAATCACGATCTATCGCCGGCCCAGGAGCGCAACCTGGAACGTGCGCTGGAATGCCGCGTGATCGATCGCACCCGTCTCATTCTCGACATCTTTGCCCAGCGTGCGCGCTCCTTTGAGGGCAAGCTGCAAGTCGAGCTCGCCCAGCTGCGGCACATGTCGACCCGACTGGTGCGTGGCTGGACCCATCTTGAGCGCCAGAAGGGCGGCATCGGCCTGCGCGGTCCGGGTGAAACGCAACTCGAAACCGACCGCCGGCTGCTCAACGCGCGCATTAAACAGATCAACGAACGCCTCGCGCGGGTCAAGGCGCAACGGCAACAGAGCGCGCGCTCGCGCAGACGCGCTCAGCTCTCGACGGTGTCAATCGTGGGCTACACCAATGCCGGCAAGTCGACGCTGTTCAATTATCTGACCGGCACTGAGGTCTACGCCGCCGACCAATTGTTCGCGACCCTGGATACCACCCTGCGCACGCTGACGGTGGCTGGTGAACACCCGATTATTCTCAGCGATACAGTCGGCTTCATTCGCCGTCTGCCGCCGGAACTCATTGCGGCCTTTCAGGCCACCCTTGACGAGACCCGCGATGCGCGGCTGCTGCTGCATGTTATCGATGCCAGTGCCGAGGACCGTGAAGCGCGCATTGGCGATGTCGTGGCGGTGCTCGATCGCATCGATGCCGGCAAGGTGCCGGTCATTGAGGTCTACAACAAGATCGATCGCATGCTTGACCACCCGCCGCAGATCGAGCGTAACGGCGAGGGCAATGTCACACGAGTGTGGCTATCGGCCCGCAGCGGCGCCGGCACCGAGCTGTTGTTGACCGCGATTTCCGAGCATCTCAACCAGCATAAGGCGCGGCGCTGGCTCAAGGTCGCCGCCGCTGCGGGCCGCGTGCGAGCCCAGCTCTATGGCATGGGCGCGGTGGTCGATGAGCTTGAACTGCCCAATGGCGGCTGGTTGCTCGAAGTCACGCTGTCGCAGGCGCGCTGGCAGCAACTGCTGCGCCTGCCTGAGGTCGCCACCTACGTCATTGAACTCGATGCCCATGGTTCGCTGGCCGATGTTGACCTCGAACAACTCGCGGTTGAGACCATTGAGGCCAGCCCAATGGGCGTTCAGATTGAACAAGGGTGAGCCCCCCCGTACAATCCGCCCCTCACACTCACCCACCTTCACAGACGGAAAATCAATGGCCTGGAACGAGCCGGACGGCAATGAGCGCGATCCGTGGGGTGGTCGACGTAAAGACCAGGGCCCACCTGATCTCGACGAAGTTGTGCGCAAAATTCAAGAAAAGCTGTCCGGCCTGTTTGGCGGTAAGCAGCGCCCGCAACAGTCGGCGCCTGATAACGCTTTTGTGTGGGGTGTCATCGCGCTCGTTGGCCTGTCCCTGCTGGCGTGGGACATGGTGTACCGCATCGACCCAGCTGAGCGCGGCGTGGTGCTGCGTTTCGGCAAGTACGTCAGCATCCTGCAACCTGGACCGCATATTCGCTTTCCACGGCCGATCGAAGAGGTGCGCAAAATCAACGTCGAGCGCATCGAGACCTTGACCGCCAACTCCACCATGCTGACCGGCGACGAAAACATTGTCGATGTCGAAGTCGCGGTGCAGTACCGCATCAAGGACGCCGAAGCCTACCTGTTCCGCATCGCCGACCCGGAGGTATCAGTGCAACGCGTCACTGAGTCGGCCATTCGTGACGTCATCGGTCAGCGTACCCTCGATTTTGTTATCACTGAGGGTCGTGCCGAGATCGCCACGCAAGCCCAGATTTTGATCCAGCAGATGCTCGACGACTACACCTCTGGCGTGATCGTCACCAGCGTCAATATGCAGCCGGCCAAGCCGCCGGAAGAAGTGAAGGCGTCGTTCGACGATGCCATCAAGGCGCGCGAGGACAAGGAACGTAAGGTCAACGAAGGTGAGGCCTATCGCAACGAAGTTGTCGAGCGTGCGCAGGGTGAAGGCGCGCGCATCCGGCTCGATTCCGAGGCCTACAAGCAGCAGGTGATCGCGCAGTCCGAAGGCGAGACCAAACGTTTCACGCAACTCCTCACTGAATATGACAAGGCGCCTGCTGTGACTCGCAATCGACTTTATCTGGATGCCATGGAAGAGGTGCTGAGCAGTACCACCAAGGTGCTGATGGACAGCAAGAACGGCAGCAACCTCACCTATCTGCCGCTCGACAAACTGATCGGCGCTGGCCGCGCCGGAAACGCACCGGAAACCACCGATGCCGCGCCCGAGCCACAGCCCTACGCACCGACACTGGAAGAAAGCCAGCGTGACCGCCGCATCGGCCGTACCCGGGTGGTGCGCTGAGATGGCCGCCCGCATCGGCCTGCTTGCCGCAATACTGCTGTCCGCGTTCTACCTGTGCAGCTTCCGGGTCTATGAGTACGAGTTCGCCATCGTGTCGCGCTTGGGCAAGATTCAATACGCCGACTCTGAGCCTGGTCTGCATTTCATGGTGCCCATCTTGCAGGACGTCAGAACCTTCGATAAGCGTCTGCAGACCCTGGATGCCGAGCCGCAGCGCTTCACGACCCGCGAGAAGAAGGACGTTATCGTCGACTCTTTCGCGCGCTGGCGCATCAATGATGTGGTCAAGTTCTATAAATCCTCCGGCGGCGACCCGGCGCGCGCCGGTCTGCTTATCTACCAGATGATCAACGACTCCCTGCGCAGCGAATTCGGCAAGCGTACCGTGCAGGAAGTGGTTTCCGGTGGACGTGGCGTGATCATGAAAATCGTGACCGAGACCGCCGACGCGCGCGCCGAGCAGCTCGGCATGGAAATCGTCGACGTGCGCCTCAAGCGCATCGATCTGCCGACCGAAGTCAGCAGCACGGTCTACGAACGCATGCGTTCTGAACGTTCGCGCGTGGCGCGAGAATTCCGTGCGCGCGGCGAAAAAGAAGCTATCACCATCCGCGCCGACGCCGATCGCCAACGCACCATCATCGCTGCCGAGGCCTACCGCGACGCGGAAATCCTGCGCGGCGAGGGCGATGCCAAGTCGGCCGCCATCTATGCCGAGGCCTATACCAAGAATCCCGAGTTCTACCAGTTCTATCGCAGCCTGAACGCCTACAAGTCGAGCTTCAAGAATAAGGAAGACGTGCTGGTGTTGCAGCCGGATTCGGAATTCTTCAAGTATTTCCAACGCCCGGGCGGTGGTTAGTGCGGTGTGCTGCCACCCTTGGCAGCGGCGTCCGCGGCAAGTATTTCATGGCACACGAATTCTTCTCGGCGCTGGCGCTCATGCTGGTGATTGAAGGCATCATGCCTTTCCTCAATCCAGGGCGTTTCCGCCGCGGTCTGCTCAGCGCCGCGCGTCTCAACGACACCACGCTGCGCAGCTTGGGGCTACTCGCGATGCTGGCAGGTGTCGTTATCCTGACCATATCGAGGTAGGCAGTGGCGCACGAGAAGCTATGGTTGTTGCCGGACGGCGTTGACGAAGTGCTGCCGCCGCGCGCGCGTGCACTCGAAGAGATGCGACGGCGCATGCTCGATCTGTTCGAGCGCTGGGGTTATGAATATGTCATGCCGCCGATCGTGGAGTATCTCGACTCCCTGCTGTCGGGTATCGGCGAAGACCTCGATCTGCAGACGTTCAAACTGACCGATCAGCAGACCGGTCGCATGCTCGGCGTGCGGGCTGACATCACGCCGCAGGTGGCGCGTATCGACGCCCATCGCCTACCGAGCGCCGCGCCACAGCGTTTCTGTTATATCGGACCGGTGCTGCACACGCGGCCGGACAAATTTGCCGGTTCGCGCAATCCTCTGCAGATCGGCGCTGAACTCTATGGCCATGCAGGCATTGAGGCCGATGCTGAGGTTGTGACGCTGCTGCTCGAACTAGTGGCAATTGCCGGCATTGCGCCAGTCACCCTCGAACTCGGCCATATGGGCCTGTTCCACGCCATCTGTGAACTGGCCAATTTCGACCGGGCACTCGAGTCGCGCATCCTTGAGCGGCTGTTAATGAAAGATGAAAGCGGCCTGGCCGAGGCGCTGGTCGCGACCCAAGCCGCGCCAGCGGTGGTCGAGCATCTGCACGCGCTGCTCGAACTCAATGGCGACGACACCGTGCTGGGCAAAGCGCGCACGGCGCTCAAGCGCGCACCGGCCTCGGTGGTTACGGCGCTCGATGATATCGAGCGTTTGGTGGTACTCATACGCGCACGCATGCCGGCCGCTGACATTCATCTCGATTTCGCCGAACTGAGTGGCTACCGCTATCACACCGGCGTGATGTTTGCCGCCTACACCCCCGCTGCGGGGCGAGCGATCGCGTGGGGTGGCCGCTATGACAACATCGGCCATTCCTTCGGCCGGCCGCGGCCAGCCACTGGTTTCAGTACAGATTTGAAAGTGCTCGCCGCCCTGAGTGTTAACGAGCGCAAGAGATTACCAAAGATTTTCGCACCGGCGGCCGATGATCACGCACGCATGACGGCGATCCGCGACCTGCGCGTGGCCGGTTACGCCGTGGTCGAAGGTCTGCCGCAACAGAGTGCTAGCGCGCACACCATGGGCTGCGAGCAAGTGCTGGTGCTGCGCGGCGGCAGCTGGCAGCTGGAAGACATCTAACTTCAATTCAGAGAGAACGAGCTTGGGCAAGTCAGTCGTCGTTATTGGTACCCAGTGGGGTGATGAGGGCAAGGGCAAGGTGGTCGACATGTTGACCGACCGTTGCGCAGCCGTGGTGCGTTTCCAGGGTGGACACAATGCTGGACACACGGTCGTCATCGACGGTGCCAAAACTATCCTGCATCTGATTCCGTCGGGCATCCTGCACGACAACGTTGCTTGCCTGATCGGCAATGGCGTGGTGCTGTCGCCGCACGCTTTCATGGAAGAGATCACCATGCTCGAAGCGCGCGGTGTGCCGGCCCGCGAGCGTCTGACCGTGAGCGCCGCCTGCCCGCTGATCCTGCCTTACCACGTTGCGCTCGATAACGCGCGCGAGAAGGCGCGTGGCGCCGCCGCCATCGGCACCACCGGTCGCGGCATTGGCCCCGCCTATGAGGACAAGGTTGCGCGGCGTGCGTTGCGCGTGGGGGATCTGATGTTCCGCGAACGTTTCGCCGCCAAGCTTGGCGAGGTGCTCGACTATCACAACTTCGTGCTGACCAATTACTACAAGGTCGATGGTCTGGACTTCCAGCGCATCCTCGACGAATCCATGCGCCACGCTGAACTGATCGGTCCGCTGGTCGGCGATGTTACCGAGTTGCTCTATCAACACCGTGCCAAGGGTTCGAATCTGTTGTTCGAGGGCGCGCAGGGCACCTTGCTCGACATCGACCACGGCACCTATCCCTTCGTCACTTCGTCCAACACCACGGCCGGCTTCGCCGCCAGCGGTACGGGTGTCGGGCCACGCACTTTCGACTATGTGTTGGGCATCACCAAGGCCTATACCACGCGTGTCGGATCGGGGCCCTTCCCGACCGAGCTGTTCGATGAGACCGGCGAACACCTTGCAACCAAAGGCCATGAATTCGGCTCCACTACCGGCCGCCGCCGTCGCTGCGGCTGGTTCGACGCGGTCGCGTTGCGCCGCGCCCAGCAATTGAACAGCGTGTCAGGTCTATGCGTGACCAAACTCGATGTGCTGGACGGCATCGACGAGATTCGCATTTGCGTTGGTTATGAGACGCCCGATGGTGTGTCGTTGTCGGTGCCAACCGGCGCCGAGGCGATGGCGGCAGTCCAGCCCGTCTACGAAGACTTGCCAGGCTGGAGCGAATCGACCGTCGGCGTGCGCAGCTGGACGGCGCTGCCGGCAAATGCGCGCGCCTATCTGGATCGGATCGCGGCGATTGCCGGCACCGGCATCGATATCGTCTCGACCGGCCCGGATCGCGCTGACACCATCATGCTGCGTCATCCCTTCGAATAGATTCCCTTTCATTGCGACCATCGACCACCGCCGCGATGACCAGCGCCGATCCGATTGCACAGATAGCCCAGTGGCTCAAGGAAGCCGAGGGCAGGGAAGTGGTGGAACCGGCCGCCATGTCGGTCGCTACTGTCGGCGCGGACGGTCGGCCAGCGCTGCGCATGGTGCTGTTGCGCGGCATCGATGCACGCGGCCTGGTGTTCTACACCAATCTCACCAGCCGCAAGGCCGAGCACCTCCGCACCAATCCGTGGGTGGCGCTATGCCTGCATTGGAAATCCATGGGTCGCCAGATCCGCGTCGAGGGCCGTGCCGCACTGGTCAGTGACACCGAGGCCGATGCCTATTTCTCGACTCGTGCACGCGACTCGCAGATCGGCGCGTGGGCGTCAAAACAATCTCACCGTCTGGAAGGGCGTTTCACGCTTGAAGGACGGGTCGCCAAGTACGCCGCCAAATTTGCTATCGGCGCTGTGCCGCGTCCGGCGTTCTGGTCCGGCTATCGAGTGGCACCAGAGCGCATTGAGTTCTGGGAAGACCGCCCGTTCCGACTCCACGACCGCACCCAATGGGATCTCGACAACGGTGTCTGGAGTAGTCACAAGCTCTATCCGTGATGCACATTTACCGGCGTGTCGCGCGGTCAGCCCGTGCCTTCAAGCCGTCGGTGGTGATGTTTTGAACGATGACGGGCGATCGCCCTGATAGCCGGGGCGCAAAGTGAACTTGAAGACGTCGTCGGGACAGACGTCGATGCAGCGCCCGCAGTTCGTGCAATCACCCGACAACACCAGACGTGTCTGGCCGTCGCTGCCGCGCAGCGCCGGCGTGATGACATGGGGCTCGGGGCAGACTGCAAAACAATCGCCGCAATCGGTACAAGCTTGCCGTGCATGGGCCGCGACGCGGATCAGGGACTGGCGCCCGAGCAGGCCATAGAACGCGCCGACCGGACACAGATGTCCGCACCAACCGCGCCGACTGACCAGTACATCAAACAAGAACACCGCTGCCACAATCGCCCACGCCAGCCCCATGCCGAACACCAGCCCACGTTGCACCAGGGTGACGGGGTTGACCAGCTCCCAGGCGATGCCACCGGTCAAGGCCGACACCACCAGGCTCATGCCCAGCAGCCACCAGCGTAAGGCACGCTGCGGTCGCCAACCGGGGGGGATATGCAGACGCTCGCGGCACCAGTGGGCAGCATCGGTGATGACGTTCACCGGACACACCCAGGAACAATAAACCCGCCCACCCACCAGCCCGTAGAACAGCATGATGATGACACTGCCGAGCACGGCGGTGCGGGTCAGATGATGGCTGGCCACTAGCGATTGCAGCGCGATAAAGGGGTCGTGGAGTGGAATCAGGTCGAACCAGCGACTGGCGGCGAGATTGCCTTTCACCCACCAGATGCCGAACCAGGGGCCCAGCAGGAACAGGCCGAGCAGACCGAATTGCGAGGTGCGACGCAACAGCAGCCAGCGCTGTCGTACCAAGAAACCGCGCGCCGCGACAGCGGAGTTCATAGCGCCACGCTCACGTGCTGTGCAGGCCGAGGTCGTGACGGATCAGCGCGCGCGGCAGCACTTTGATCGCGGCTTCCTCTACCACGCAATCCTTTTCGCATTTGCCGCAACCGGTGCATTTGTCGCGATGCACGGTCGGCTCGAAATAGACGCGCTTGCCGTCCTGCTTCATTTCCATGGTGATGGCCTCGTCCTTGATCGGACAGGCCAGGTAGCAGGCCTGGCAATGGGCAATGCCGTTGATGCTGTAACAAGTGTCCGTGCCGGTCACCACCGCCACGCCCATGTCGGCAGCGCGGATGTCGGTCAGTTGTTTCGATAGTGCGTCGGTTGGGCAGGCCGCCACGCAAGGAATGTCCTCGCACATGTAGCAAGGCACGTCGCGCGCCACGAAATAGGGCGTGCCGGTCGCGAGCGAGGCGCCGAAGGGCGCGAGCTTCAAGGTGTCGTAGGGACAGCCACGCACACACAGGCCACAACGCACGCAGGCGCCGAGAAAATCCTCCTCGGGCAACGCTCCCGGCGGCCGCAATGCGCCTATCGGTCGCGACGCTGCCTGCTCGCCATAGCTGCCGAGCAAGAGACCGACCAGACTGACTGCGCCTGCGGCCTGCGCGCCACGGGCGAGCCAGCGGCGGCGATCAGGATCGTGGGACGGGTGATGATGGTTGTGGTTGGACATGGCTGCGAGCATCGGATGGAGGCGGTGGGCGTGGCGTGTAAACAGCGCAACCTATAGTGCGCCTATCGTCGTCGAGCTGCCAAGCCGTGCGCGGCCGAGTTCGAAGAGCGCGCCGACAGTGACGACTATGGCATCATCGCTGACGTGTTCGTGCCCGAATACCGCGCCTGCGGTACAACAAGCACAGCGTCGAGCGCGGCGGCTATCCCGATACGCTCGCCATCGCGCCATTATCGATTTCAGTTCCGGAGCCCACCTCATGTTGAAAGACCAAGTCGCTCTCGTCACCGGTTCGACCAGCGGTATCGGCCTCGGTATCGCCGAACAACTCGCCAGCGCCGGCGTGCATGTCACTTTGAATGGTTTTGCTGACGCCGCCCTGGTGGCCGAACTACGCGCTCGATTGGCCGGACTGGCCGGCGCGCACATCGACTACGACGGCGCCGATATGCGTGACCCGCTGGCGGTGCGGGCGATGGTCGCCAAGCTCATTGCGAGCCACGGACGCCTCGATATTCTGGTCAACAATGCCGGCATCCAGCATGTCGCGCCGGTCGAGGATTTCCCCATCGACAAGTGGAACGACATTATCGCCATCAATCTGTCGTCGGCCTTTCACGCCAGTGCCGCGGCGATTCCTG
>JANMJF010000074.1:0-2266 GCA_031371245.1 Pseudomonadota bacterium
GCCGCCGAGGAAATCTACGACGCCACCGACCACCGCGCCGCTAGCCGTAAAGATGCCGCTCACGAGATCCAGGTTATCGGAGGTGAAGCTGCCTTCGAAGGTGGCATTGCTGGTGACTTTATTCACGCCGGCTCCCGTGAACACGGTGCCAGCCTTGAAAGTCGCGTTACTGCTGGCGAAGTTGATGGCGCCGGTCTGCGCATCAAACGTCCCACTATTGACCAGGCCGATCGAACTGAATGTCGTATCTCCCAAGCCGGCACTTTTGCGGAACGTCCCGTTATTTGTAAAGACTGGGAAGGCCCCGCCGTTATAGACAAGCCCATTGTCCGACTTGGCATCCCACAGGTTGTCGTTCTGAATCGTGGCGCCGCTCTGCATGAAAAGACTATCGGCATTCCAGTTCACCGTGCCCTGAACGGTGAAGGGCGTCACGCTAAAAAACTTATTCGCTCCGGCATCGATATTCAGCACATCCCCCGCAGCCAGCGGGTCGGGTGCCGTGAAATTTGGAATAAACGTGCCGCCACTGAAAGAGAAATCGGTTGCCTGAGCGCCGCTCGCCACCGCGAGCATAACGGCAGCGCTTATCCGCCGGAGATTGCAAGCAAGCTTGGTTTGACGATTGCGAGTGCAGCGCAGTAGCGTATTGTTCATTTTATCGGACCTTTTATCGGACCTTATTGGTAGATATTTGACGATCGACATCCTTGCTCGCGGTGCGAATTACCCTCGGCCATTCAACGGCCCGAACCAAGCAAATCCCCGACACGAACACCATTGATCGTTAAGTCGTATGGGGGATAGTACGGGTCTGGCATAGCCAGACAAGCACAAAACGAGAACTGCTTGGTAGTGGCACGCGCGGCGACTCGATTGTTTACAGTTCGGCTGGACAGCCCACGTCTTGAAATTCCTAAACGGCGCGAGGAGCATGCCGTGTGCGATGCCGCAGGTAAGTTGACCGACCGAGCGTCGCAGGTCATTTATGCAACGTGGTCGACACCATTTACTCATTGCCACGGTCGTGGTGAGCGGTGAAGGTGATGGGAAGCATCTTAGAGCAGACGGTGATCAAGAAGCATCTTGATCACCCCGACTGACTAGTTGATCCGGCAGTGCCAGTCTTCCCACCGTTCGCCGGCGGGTTGCTGGCAGCGGAGCTGCCGTACCTGAAAAGGATCAGGCTGACGGCGCTCCGCCTTTCTCACGTGCGGGCGCCGAGCTGCATGGCCGACTATCTTGCCGACGCGCCCGCTGACGCGCCGTATCGGCCACGAGCCGCCAGCGCTATTTTGTGTGCCAAGTGGACAATGAGTGGGACCATTTATTGAAATATTCCTTGCTGAGATCGGACAGCGGTAGTCCTATCGGCAAGCGTGATTCACCGTACTTGGAGAACGCCAGGTAATCCTTGATAACTTTGAGTTGCGCTGCCGAAGTGAGCGCCAGACCTTCATTGACGAAATGCAGAATCATGCCCTTCTTGAGTGCCGCTTCGAGCATGCGATTGCGCTCCTGCTCGTCTTCCGGCAGCGCAAAAATACTGTACATGACGACATTGACGTTGCGCTCTTCAACGATGTGCCACAACGTCGGCAGATGCAGCATGTCCTCTAGATCGAACAGCTCTAAATCGGCGGTGAGACCATGCTTCTGGCTGTAATCCGACAGCATGTAGCGCTGCAGGTGGACGGGTATCGGATAGGTTGCGGAGGTGTTGTTGGCAACATAGAAGATGTTGGACTTGCCATTCTTGAATGCGACTGCCTGTGCCGGCTGCAGTGCCAGTGCATCCTCTTCAGCTTCGGTGTCAGGGATAAGATGGAAATAGCCAGCCGGGATCTTGCGGCCCAGTAGGTCGCCATAGATGCCCTCAGCGATACGGAAATCCATGCTGACGCGCGTCTTGTCTGTGACGTTGGGCCGGCCCGAGCCGTGGATGTTCTCCTGGGTGAAAAGGCACATGCTGCCGGGTTTGGCCTTGATCTGATGGCTTTCCTCGCCGAAAAGCTCGGTCATCGCCTCCATGCTCAGTCGTTTGTCGATGGCGTGTCTGATCAGTTCACGCGAACGCTTGATGCCGATGATTTGCATCGAGCGGCTGCGATCTTCGTCTGCCGTGACGTCGACGAACGGCAGCCAGAGGCTGCGTGAGGCGATGCCGTGACCGTAGAGCAGCCCGGTGTGGAAGGGGAAGAATAGATCCGGGGTGGTCGGCAGCATGATGCGTACATTCATGAAGCGCTGCACCGCGACCGGGAGG
>JANMJF010000100.1:0-2178 GCA_031371245.1 Pseudomonadota bacterium
GAACTGCCGGCGGCCTTCTGCGTATTTGACGAGGACTGGCATCAAGGCGTGATAGGCATCGTCGCGGCGCGCGTCAAAGATAAATTCCATCGACCGACCATCGCCTTCGCACCGGCCGATGCGGGCACCCTCAAAGGCTCGGCGCGCTCGATACCTGGGCTGCATATCCGCGATGCACTCGATGCGGTGGCGGCCCGTCATCCGCACTTGCTGTCACGTTTTGGTGGCCATGCGATGGCGGCGGGACTGGTGCTGGCACGGGCTGATTTGCCGGCGTTTCGTGCCGCCTTCACCGCCCAAGTGGCGGCCTTACTCGATGGCGAGACCCGCGAACGGCGCATCGACACCGACGGCGAACTGGCAGCCGGTGAGTTCTCACTTACCCTCGCGCGTGAACTCGCGGCCATTGCGCCGTGGGGTCAGGGTTTTCCCGAGCCACGTTTCGAGGGTCAGTTCCGTATCGAGGATCGCCGCGTGGTGGGCGGCAAACATGCGCGCCTGGTGCTGGCGCCGCGCGACGGCCGCGCCACCGTCGCTGCGATCGCGTTCGGCGCTGCTGGTGAGCCGTGGTTCGCCAAGGCCGAGACTATTCATGCGGTCTACAAGCTCGATGTCAACGACTACGGTGGCATCGAGACCGTGCAGTTGGTGGTCGACTACGCGACTGCGGTGTGAGGTCTGCGCGGGTGGTCATTGTCGATGCAGCCGCTGCAATGACGCCGCTTTGCCAATAACACTGACAGGTCATCACGGAACTCAATCCTAGCTAAAACGCTACTACGTCTTCGCTCTCGCTTCGGCTTGCTCTTCATCCTTCGCTCGTGGCAAGCAGACTCTAGCTCCGTTCGGGACCAAGATTCGGGCATCAGGTCGATGCGATCTCAAACGTGGAGTAGACTCGGCGAATGCAGATGTTTTTGCGCAGGTGGCATCGGTGGATCGCGTTTCCCGCCGCCATTTTCCTGTTGTTGGTCGCCGTCACTGGGATCTGGTTGGCTGCAAACGAGTTTTTTGACGAAGAAGAGGCCTTGCGCGAGCGTACGCGCACGCTGATTTCTCCCGTCACTACTCTAACGGCTGACGCGGAGTTCGCTGCGCCGCTGGCGCGAGCGCGGGCGGCGGTGGCTGCGCAGTCGGCTGGCGCACCATTGGACAGCGTGGTGTGGCAGTTCAAAGGTGACACACCGACCATCACGTTCTACCTCGGCAGGCCCACTGGCGGGGAAGACCGCAAGGTGATCGTGGACGCGCGAACCGGCACCGTGCTACGCACGGGCGAGTACACAGATAAGCCGTTCCTGATGCGTGTGCATAGTGGCGAGTGGATGGGCGACGGCGGGCTGGTGATGGCCATGCTGTGGGGCGCCTCACTGGTGCTGCTCACCGTCTCCGGCTTCATCATCTATATGAAAATGAGACGACCGCGGCTTTCTGGTCTACGTCGTGTCTTCTGGCTGCTTCTGATCGGAGGCCTTGCCGTCAACCCGCCGGAGGCGCGGGCAGATTCGCCGTTTTATACCGACGACCCGCTCTTCTCTCCCGGCGGGGAGATTAAGGCCGGGCTCACCGGCGAGCACAACGCCGGCGGCTCGCAGCTTTCTGAGGTACTCGACTGGAATTATGCGGTGGTGCCGAATGTGCGGCTAAATCTGACCACCTACACCAAACATGTGCGCCCGATCGGTGGGCGGCACGAGTTTGGTTACGGTGACACCGAATTCAAAATCAAATGGCGGTTTCTCGAGGAAAACCCCTCGGGGGCACGTCCGGCGTTGGGCATTGCGCCCAAGGTATATATTCCGACTGCGAACGAGAATCGCGGGCTGGGTGACGGTGTGTGGCGCTTTCAACTGCCAATTCAGCTTGGCAAGACGATGGGGCGCTGGTATCACTTCGCCGAAGCAGGTTACCAATGGGCATTCGACCGCACTGCCACTGATGTCGTCTACGGTGGTGCTGGCACGCTGTACTCGTTCACCAGCCATTTCGGCGCCGGCGTGGAGTTATATCAATTCGCGCCGACACAGGCGTACGGAAACTGGCAATTGCTGACCACTCTGGGCGCGGTCTATTCCTTTAACGAACATTGGGCGATCAAAACTTCCCTGAGCAGGACATTGCGCAATCCAAGCCGGGGTGGCTCCAATCCATCCGGCGTGTTTTATGTCGTCTGGAATT
>JANMJF010000102.1:0-1862 GCA_031371245.1 Pseudomonadota bacterium
CGCCATGCGGCGATGTTCTGCGGGCGGTCCTGCACACGAAACGCCAGCGCATGATCGACCGCCGACAGCAATTGCGGGCTGTAGCTGCGCTTGGCGTGGTGGGCGCCTGCCTGGTAGCTGTCTTCGGTGTTCTGCGCCAGCGCCTGGGAACGCTCCACGGCATCGTTGGGCGTGCGTCCAGTCATGGCGCGATAGAGGGTTGCACCGAGGCCATAGATGTCGCTCCACGGCCCCTGCTGGTCACTCTTGCCGGCGTATTGCTCTATGGGCGCGTAGCCGGGCGAGACGAAATTGGTGATGGTGCGCGCCTCGCTGCCCATGGCCTCGCGCGCCGAGCCGAAGTCGAGCAGCACCGGGGTGCCGTCGCTGCGCACAAAAATATTGGCGGGCTTGATGTCACGATGAACGAAACCCTGGGCATGGATGACATCCAGCCCGCCGAGCAGCGGATGGAGAATTTGCAGGATCTCGTGCTCAGTGAGGGTGCCGCGACTCTTGAGCAGACGGTCGAGTCCCTCGCCTTGTTCGTACTGCATCACCATGTAAGCGCTGCGATTGGCTTCAAAAATATTGTGTACGCGCACCACGGCCGGATGTTCGAATTTGGCCAGCGTGCGCGCTTCGAAGACGAAGCGTTTGAGACCAGCCTCGTATTCCTCGACGCGTTCGTCGCTGAGCGCCAGCACCGAGCCGTCCTGTTCGCGATGAGCGAGCTGGCCCGGCAGATATTCCTTGATGGCGACTGGTCGGTGCAGATTATTGTCAGTGGCCAGATAAGTAATACCGAACGCGCCCTGGCCCAGTACTTTGTCGATGGTGTACCAGTGCAGCGCCGTGCCGTGGGGCAGCGCGTTGCGATGGGAAAGCGGTGCTGTAGACATGCGCGGACGTTGGGTGGCGGGGGCCAGCTTTCTATAGCGCGCAATGGAGGTCAAGGCAAGCAAGGTGCACGCCGCCGTGGGAGGGACTGCCGTGGTTAGCGGCCTGGCCGATGGCAGGCTGAATGTGTGCCCCCGGCCACGCGCGCGCCGGGTTTGAAGTGTGGCAGCGGCAGCTCACTCATGTTCACTCACTGTGATGTCCGCAGCCGGCGGGGCCGCCCAGGTCGTGATGACAAAACCGGGACGCTACTGCACCCAACCGCCACAAAACGGAATCGCCTGGCCGGTGAAGAAATTACTTTCCTCGCTGGCGAGGAACAAGGCAAACAGTGCGTCCTCACGGGCGGTCGCTAAGCGGCCAGCCGGCACCTGGCGGCGCAACGAGGCTTGAAACGCATCGCGGGTGGTCAGTTCGAGCGGATAGTAGGTCGGATTCTCGACATAGTTCTGCGCGATGAGATTGATCTGCACATTATGTGGCGCCACTTCTACGCCGACCGATTGCACATAGCCGACTTGAGCAGCGCGCGCTGCCGAATAGGCCGCCAAGGTCTTCATGCCCTTCAGCGCCGAGGCGCTGCCGTACACCACCACCTTGCCCGCCCGTCTTGCGATCATCTGCGGCAGCACGGCACGGGTCAGGCGATGCAGCGGGTGCACCAGCTGATCGAAGGGCGCAGCGAAATCCTCGTCACCCATTGCGGTGGTCGCGATGCCGGAAAAGGTCGGGCCGGCGAGGTTGGCGATGAGTACATCGACGTGTCCAGCTTCGGCGATCAGGGCCTCACAGGCGCCGAGCAGGCGCAGGTCGCGCCCATCGGCGATGACCTCCGCACCTTCCTCACGAAATACCTCGATGGTCGGTGGGCCCATGTAGTCCTGGCATTGGGTGACAAGCACGCGTTTGCCGAGCAGGCGTTGGGTCATGGTGATGGATCCTTCTTATGTTGCATACGAAAGGCCGTCCCCTGTGGGTCCGAC
>JANMJF010000208.1:0-10499 GCA_031371245.1 Pseudomonadota bacterium
ACCAGCAATTGGCCCCACGAACCGCTGGTCGGCAACACGCCTACCGCCGGGGTGTTGTTGTGGAGCATCTTCTCGGTGGTGTTGTTACTGGCGGGTATCGGCAGCTTGGTGTGGTACTACGCCCGCCAGTACGACGTGTGGCGCGCCGACATGGAACCGATCGGCGGTTACGCGACCAGTGATGCGATGGCCGCCATGACATTGACACCGTCCATGCGCGCAACGGCCAAATATTTCTGGGTAGTGGGTGCCATGATCGTGGTGCAGGTGTTGCTTGGCATTGTGACCGCACACTACGGGGTCGAAGGGCAAGGCCTCTACGGGCTGCCGTTGGTCGACTACCTGCCCTATGCGGTCACGCGCACCTGGCATACCCAGCTGGCGGTGTTGTGGATCGCGACGACCTGGCTCGCGACAGGGCTGTATGTGGCGCCACTACTGTCGGGTCACGAACCGAAGTTCCAGACCTTCGGTGTGAACTTTCTGTTCGTGAGTCTGCTCATTATTGTGCTCGGATCCTTTATTGGCCAATGGCTGGCGGTGCATCGCCATATTGCCGATCTGACCGTCAATTTCTGGTTCGGCCACCAGGGCTACGAGTACATCGATCTCGGTCGCTTCTGGCAGATCTATCTATTCATCGGTCTGTTGCTGTGGATGACGCTGATGTTGCGGGCGCTGTGGCCGGCTTTGAAAGACCAGCACAGCCGCTCGCTGGTGTTCCTCGTTGTGATCGCCACGGTCTCCATCGGTTTACTGTACGGCGCCGGCTTAATGTGGGGCCAGCATACGCACATCAGCATCATGGAATACTGGCGCTGGTGGGTGGTACATCTGTGGGTCGAAGGCGTGTTCGAGGTATTCGCGACCGCGATTGTTGCCACGCTGTTGGTGCGCATGGGACTGTTGCGGGTGAGTGTGGCGACGGTATCGGTGCTGTTTGCGACCATCATCTTCCTGGGCGGCGGCGTGCTGGGCACCTTCCATCATCTGTACTGGAGCGGCACGCCTATCGCAGTGCTGGCGCTCGGCGCGGTGTTCTCGGCGCTGGAGGTCGTACCGCTGATGGTGGTCGGCTTCGAGGCTTACAGCCACGCCCGAACCGCCAGGCAGATGCTGTGGGAGCAGGCCTATCACTGGCCGTTCATGTTTTTTGCGGCGGTGCTGTTCTGGAATATGGTCGGCGCCGGGGTGTTCGGCTTCCTTATCAACCCACCGATTGCGCTGTATTACATGCAAGGCCTGAACACTACCGCCAACCATGGCCACGCTGCATTATTCGGGGTCTATGGCATGCTCGGCATCGGCTTGATGTTGTATTGCATGCGCGGCTTGACCGACTTCCAGC
Source organism: Pseudomonadota bacterium (assembly GCA_031371245.1). Taxonomy (GTDB): domain Bacteria; phylum Pseudomonadota; class Gammaproteobacteria; genus JADJYF01. The sequence goes on from JANMJF010000208.1 coordinate 1,349, forward strand.
AATGGAATACGACCTACCTGAAGATTGCGTTCTGGGGCTTGAATATCGGTCTGGCGATGATGACTTTTCTATCGCTGCTGCCGCAGGGCATGTGGCAAGCGTATGCGAGCATGAAATACTCCTATGCTTACGCGCGGTCGGCCGAGTTCATGCACAGCGCGATCATGGAAGGTTTCGTGTGGGCGCGTGTGCCCGGCGACATCGTGTTCACGATCGGGGTGTGTGCCTTGGCGGCCTTCATGGTGAAATCTTTCGCGCACAAAGCCGGCAGTTAGCCCGCATTTCTCACGCGCGCAGTCGATCCGTGTGTAAACAAGCCCGACACCGGCGCGCGCTTCCGACCTGCATCGCGGCACGCGTAACTGTCAGGCCGAAAAGCTGCTGGGCGCGGGCTGGACCGCTGTCCGACCCGCGCAGAAAAATCCCATCAGACTTGCTTGCGACGCTTTAAGCTCGCCATTGCCAACAGGCTCGATGTGAACAACAGCGCGCTGGTCGGCACGGGTACCGGCTGCGCGAGGCGCAGTTTGAGGAACTCGGTATTGTCGGCAAAGGCACCGCGCCCGCCGCCGCCGGGGTAGTTGTTGTCGTTGATGACCAGCAGGGTGTTGGCATCGAGCAACAACACGTCCTCGATGGTCACAAAGGGGAAAGTGAATACCGTCGCGCCATCGCTGTTCAGATCGTGCGGGTCGGCGATGTTCATCAGGTCGACCAACTCGGTCTTGTGGACGAAGTCGCCATTGGCGACCCCGGCGGTATCGGCCAGGTAGATCTTCTTGAATGGATGGCCGCCGACGGTGGTGGCGGTGTCGCCATTGCGCTCGATGACCAGATACTGGTGATCGTTAATGGCGGTCATGTCGCCGATATTGGTGCCGGCGCCTTCCAGTTGGTAGCGAAAGCTGGCGGCCGCATAGGCCTCGCTCTCGATATCGAATTCGTTGATGCGCAGGCTCTTCACGGGGTCGCCGCTCACGCTACCTTCTAGCAGGGTGATGAGTTTGTCGCCGGCAGCGTTGATGGCCACGCCCTCGAAGCCGTTCGAACGGCCAAGGTTGGGCGCGCCGAGCAGATGCGGATTCTGCGGCGATTGCACACCCGGCAGTGGGATCTCACTGCGCAACACCTTGCCGCTAGCATCGGTTTTGAGCAGGAATGGGCCAAATTCGTCGCCGAACCACAGATTGCCGTGTTTATCCTGGCGCACTGCTTCGATATCAAAGTCGCTGCCAGTCAGCAACCGACCATTGCGGATGGTCTGATCCACCGCGATGTTGGCGGCACCATTCGGGTAGTTGATCTGATCAGCCACCAGCGCAAAGCCAAGCTTGTGGTCGGGGTCGCGCAGCGTGATGAAGCTGGTGTTGTTGAAAGCTGGCAGCACAGCGCCGCTGTGATAATCGACCGCATCTACCGTGCCGGCACCGACCACGGCGCTGCCATCGTAGCTCTTGAAGTTGGGTGCCAGCGCGTAGATCCGCAACAGGGCATCGGCTGAATTGGTTTTGGCGCCAAAACCATTGTCGGGCATGACATAGAAACTGCCGGCACGCGGTCCGTGCAGCACCGCCGAAAAGCCTTGCACCGGTTGCTGGTTGAGCAAGGGTAGTGGGTTGATGGCGGGAAAGGAGCTGGTCGTGAACTGGCCGGAGGTCGGCCCCGGGGCAAACGTGTTGGCCGGCATGATGGCCCAGCCACTGAGGGTGGTGTCGGCGTGCGCGAGCGAGCTCAGCACAATAGCGCCGAGGGCGGCGCTGAGTGTGGTCGTCGCGCGTAGCATCGGATTGATAGTCATATGTTCCTCTACCTTGATTTTTTGGTTTCGTAGTGGCGTCGGTCTAACGACGGACGGTCGTCATAACGTGGTCAGAGTCGATGACTAACACGACACAGCGATTAACACTGCGCGACATTTGCGTGACGAGGGGCGGGCAAGGATGTCAATAAGGTGTAAGGCGCGTTCTGACCTTACACCACGAGCATCGCTGCGGTGGCCGAACAAAACGTCGGGCCACCGTGGCAGGCGTGCCGACCTCAGACAGCGCGGCGACGCCGTAGCATGGCCACACCACCGAGCGCGGAACCCAGCAGCCACATGGCCGGCGGCACCGGCGCCGGCGGTGCGTAGACCCACAGTTGCGGATGATCGATGTTGCCGCCGCCGTTTTCGCTCACCACATACAGAATACCGTTTTCGTCCATGGTCAGGCCTTCGTGCTGCATGTCCGCGATCGAAATGACGTCGCTGATATCGGCAGAGATGGTCAGTGCGCTGAACACTGCGCCGTTGCGATCGACGTTGACTATCTTGCCGGACTCCTGGCTGAGCAGCAGCAGGTGGCTGAAATCTGCCTGGCCGGTCAAGGGCGCCAGATTAGACAGTGCATAGACGTCGGCGAGGTCGAGCAGATTCGCGAGCGCGGGATTGAACAGATTGGTCGAGTTCACGGTCGACGGCGAACCATTGCTCGCAGTGTGGGCATTGAAGTCGATGGCGGTCTGGAAAACTCCTTCCGGCTGCTTTTCCTTGACCGCGATGTAGCCGCCGGTCATGGCATCGAACGTAATCCCTTCGATGCCGATGTTGCCTATCGTGGTGCCTAACTTGACGGCCTGGGCGTGGGCGGCATCGAGCGTGGTGGCGGGCGAGTAAGTGAACAGTGAGGCCTGACGGAAACGCTCTTCGACCATTACAAATTTGCCGTTGCCGACGTAGGTGAGACCTTCGGGATCATAGAAATAGGTGCCTTGCGGTTTGCTCGCATCCAAGGCCAGGGTCATAGAGTCGATCAGTTGACCGGTCTTGCTGACCTGCACGATGGACGTGCCGCCGTCACCGATGACGAACAGCGTGCCGGTATCCTTGTTGTAGGTCACCGCCGAGGCTTCCTGGGCTAGCAGACTATTGCTCGGAGCGGTGGTGCGAGTCGGTTCGGGCAGGTCATAACGAGCGACCCGTGTGTAGGTTGAAAGATCCACCGTGGTGAGTTGCGCGTTTGCTGTCATCGAGACCAGCGCGGCGGAACAGAGCGCTGCAAGGGATTTGATCTTCACGAAATTCTCCTCGTGTGAGTAGGTTGTAGCAGCGACGCAATCTGACACCGTGGCATGACAGGCATGCGGCATGTGAGTGACAGGCGTTGGTGTTCGGCAGCGTGATGGCTGCCCGCGGGTGCACAACGGCACTCGAGCTATTCATGGTGTCGTCACCGACATGTCACCGCTCATCCTCAACCCCGTCATATTCGAACGTGAAGCTGGCTAGCGCCCACCTTTCGTTTGACGCCGGTGGCTCACCTATACCTACACTCGCTATCGACATAGGGTTTACCCATGAATCGTTTACACACTGGCTTGGCCGTTCTGGCTGCGACACTGCTCGGCAATCTTGCGCTGCCCGCGCAGGCTGCCATCATTATTTCGGAGACGGATCCTTCAGCGAGCGGCAATACGCCCTATGCCGCTGACTGGTTCGAACTGACCAATACCGGTAACGTGGCAGTCGATATCACTGGCTGGCGCGTGGACGACAACTCGAACTCGTTTGCCGTCTCGCGCGCGTTGCTGAATGTCACTAACATCGCCGCCCATCAGACGGTGGTCTTCATCGAGGCGACCGACTTGGTGGCCAAATCCGCGGCGTTTATCAGTAGCTGGTTTGGTGGCGTGGCGCCGCTCGGCTTTACGATCGGTTCCTACAGTGGTGCCGGTATAGGGCTCAGCACCAACGGCGATGCGCTCAATATTTTCAATGGCGCCGGCACGCTGATTTCGCGTATCGATTTTGTTGCATCGAACACCGGCTTTACCTTCGACAACGCCGCAGGCGTGAATAATGGGCTCGTCACGCGACTGAGCGTGGCGGGCGTCAACGGCGCGTTCGTGAGCGTCGCTGGCGAAACCGGTTCACCGGGCAGCGTGTCGGCCGTGCCGGTGCCGGCTGCGGCGTGGTTATTTGGTTCGGCGCTGGCTGGCATGGGCGCCTTGCGCCGTCGCCGGCAGGGCTGACACAGTCACCGCCCCGGCGGCGGTCATACACAATGCATGCGAGTTGCCACTGGCAGTTCACCGGCCATATCGACAACGGCCGCGCCAGCATCAGCGATCCCGCTCTAATCTGTAGGGCGCTGAAGGCCTGAACGCAGCTCGCCCATCGCCACAGTCAGGGCCGACAGGCGCTGACTGTGTGCTGTCTCTCGTCCTCGTAGCGCTCGCTGCGTGCGGTTGTGTCACGCGGCAGTCACACCCGCTCCGTAGTATGCGAGCGTCCACACTCGGACCGGCCACCGTGGCCGGTATCGCGCGTTCCTGCCGTGTGATGTCCGCCTGGATGTCTGTTGCGAATTCCCTTTCTTTTCCAACTACCGCGTTCCCGCAAGGTATTCCCCTTGAACAAATCCACACAGCTTTTCACCAGTCAGGTCTTATCACGTCTTTTCGATCTGCGCCTGCCACGTGCCCATCGCGTAGCCGCATCGCCCGCCATGCCGAATCGCATTCAAGTGCGCTTGCGCGAGCTCTCACAACTGTTCAACGTGATGGATCCCTCACCGTTCCACGAGAAGGAACTCGACATCGATGCCGAGGAATTCATCGTCGGCTGGGCGACCGAGTTGCCGGACGACGAACCCATGTCACTGCTCGTGCATCTCGATCAGCGCCCTATTGAGGATGACCCGCAGGCCCTAATCACCGAAGCCGTCCACCACTATTTTCAATACAAAGCCGATGCAACGCGCCGACGCTTGACGCACCTGACGCGCGAAGGCTGGCACGACTTGCTGCGCGGCATTCTGTTTCTCACTAGCTGTGTGTTTGTCGCGAGTCTGCTGTCCGGCTTCGAATCGAGCTTCATGTCGATCTTCCGAGAAAGTGTATTAATCGGCGGCTGGGTAGCGATGTGGCGCCCGATGGAAGTATTCCTCTACGAACGCTGGCCGCTGCAGTCGCTGCGTGCGCTATATCTGGCGCTGGCTACCATGCCGGTGGAGGTGCGTCTGCGCTGAGCAGCGCGCCACTGAATGCGCAGCATAGTGCCAAACGGCCAGTCCGGCGCCGGCACTATTTCTGCGACCAGTCGCGGGTTAATACACGTCCGCGTCGGGTAACGCGGACGTGCAATTTCTCAATCCCCGTGGGCTGAGCTAGGATGGCCGCGCGCGCCACAACAGCGTGAAGCCCGCCATCGCAACCCGTCAAAGGATCCGCCCCATGCTCGAACGCTACGCGAAGTACAAGGCGCTGGACATCGATACGCCCACGCCGCGCGTCCTGCGCATCACCTTCAACAAGCCCGATACGCTGAACTCGCTGGACGAGGACGGCCATCGCGAGCTGACCTATATCTGGCGAGATATCGACGATGACCCCAACGTCAGTGTCGTGATCCTGACCGGCAAGGGCCGTGCGTTTTCGTCCGGTGGCGACTTCGGCATGATCGAAAAAATGCTCGATGACCATAAGGTTCGTGCCCGCACCTGGAAGGAGGCCCGCGACCTGGTCTACAACATCATCAATTGCTCCAAACCCATCGTCTCGGCCATCAATGGCGCGGCGGTCGGCGCCGGTCTGGTGGCTGGCCTGCTGGCAGACATCTCGATTGCCGGCAAGTCGGCGCGGATCGTCGACGGCCATACCCGCCTCGGCGTCGCGGCCGGTGACTCGGCGGTCATGAACTGGCCCTTACTGTGCGGCATGGCCAAGGCCAAGTACCATCTGCTGCTGTGCGAGCCCATGAGTGGCGAGGAAGCCGAGCGCATCGGCATGGTCGCGCTGTGTGTGCCGGACGATGAATTGCAGAGCCGCGCGCTGGCGGTGGCGGAAAAACTGCGCGACAGTGCGCCGGCGGCAACACGTTGGACCAAGTACGCGCTTAACAACTGGTATCGCATGGCAGGGCCGGCCTTCGACGCATCGACGGCGCTGGAGATGCTGGGCTTTACCACGCCGGAGGCGGTGGAGGGTGTGCGTTCTCATCGCGAGAAGCGCAAACCGAATTTTGATCTGGATTCGCCGTTGTAGAGGCGAGTTCAAGCTTGGTTTGAATTGCAGGTGCGAACGAAGTCGCGCAGTTACTAGCATCTATCTCGACGTCAAGGGGAGAACCATGTTGAACGAATACACACGCGCCGCCGCGCTGGCGGTGGGCCTTGTCATGCTGAGCGGGCCGATACTCGCTGCGGATCCCAAGCCGGCGTCCCGTGCGCTGACGGCCGTCACGCCGGCACGCCTCGCCAAGGGCACTGCCGACGACAGTGGTTGGGTGATGTACGGTGGCAGTTACGACAACGGTCGCTACAGCCCGCTCGCCGACATCAACCGCAAGAACGTCAAAGATCTCGCGGCGAGCTGGATATTTCAGACCGGTGTTGCAGGCCAGCTCGAAGCCGCCCCGATCGTGGCCGACGGCGTGCTCTATCTGACGGCGGCGTTCAACAATGTCTACGCCCTGGATGCCAAGAGTGGCGAAATCCTGTGGCATTACGAGCATCAGATGCCTGGCGATCTGCGCGCCTGCTGCGGCCCGACCAATCGCGGCGTGGCCATCGCTGGTGACACGCTCTATATGGCGACCTTGGACGCCCGCCTGGTGGCGCTCGATCGCGCCAGCGGCAAGGTGTTATGGAATGTTGTCCTCGACGATTACAAACAAGGCTATAGCGCCACCGCCGCACCCTTGGTGGTGAACAACGTCGCGATCATCGGCAGTGCCGGTGGTGAATACGGCGCGCGTGGTTTTATCGATGCCTATGATCTCAAGACCGGCAAGCGTGTGTGGCGCCGCTATACGGTGCCCCTCGCCGGTGAGCCCGGCGTCGAGACTTGGGCCGGTGATTCGTGGAAGACCGGTGGTGGCCCGCCGTGGAACACCGGCACCTATGATGCCAAGACCAAGCTGGTGTTTTGGGCGACCGGCAACCCTTCGCCGGACTGGAACGGCGATTCTCGGGTCGGCGATAACCTCTATACCAACTCGGTGTTGGCGCTCGACCCGGCGACGGGCGCAATGAAATGGTATTTCCAGTTCACACCCCACGACGTGTGGGACTACGACGCCACCAATGGCATCGTCGTCACGGATCTCAACATCGGCGGTAAAGACCAGCACGTGGTGGTGCAGGCCAATCGCAATGGCTATGTCTATGTGCTCGACGCCGCTAGCGGCAAGTTCATTCAGGGCAGTCAGTACACCGAGCGTTTGAATTGGTCGAAGGGCCTGGATGCCAATGGTCGCGCGCAGCGCGATCCGAAGTACGTGCCGATGGCGGGTGGCAATCCCGAGTTCATCTGCCCCGGTAACGTCGGCGGCAACAATGGCTCCTATACCTATGCCTACAGCCTGCAGACCCGCATGCTCTACATTCCCACTGTTGAATCCTGCGGCAAGATGGAAAAAGAAACCGCAGTCTTCCTGAACGGCACGCCGTTCTGGGGCGGCGGTCCGGGTGTGACCGAGGGCGAAGACGGCGCGTCGTGGGGCACGGTCGTCGCCACCGATCCCGCTACTGGCAAGATAAAATGGCGCTACAAGGACGATTATCCGATGGTCGGCGGCGCGCTGGCGACGGGCGGCGGACTGGTCTTTACGGGCAACCAGACCGGTTATGCCATGGCGCTCGACGATGCCACCGGTGAGGTGTTGTGGAAATTCCAGACCGGCTCTGCGGTACGCGGCCAGCCCGTGACCTGGAAGCAGGATGGTCGCCAATACGTCGCTATGCTGAGCGGCGGTGGCGGCATTGCGGTATCGATCGTCGGTCAGCCGGAACTCGATACGCCCGGCAGCGCGCTGGTGGTGTTCGCGCTGCCGGCGGCGAAGTAGCGATGATGCGCGTGTCGACGTGGAGCGGCGCGCGTGCCGCATTCGGCGTGGTGGCAAGTGTTCTAGGTGCACTGCTCGCCGTGAGCAGTGCGAGCGAAGCAGCGGCCACGGACGCACCGCTCAAGATTTGCCTGCTCGCACATAACGCGCCCTACTCGACACGGGCCGACCAACGCGGTTTCGATCTCGACACCGCGCGTGCGGTGGCAGCGCGACTGGCGCGCCCATTGGCCATAGAGTGGACTGACAACGACCCGCACATCGACGAATTCGACGACAGTGATTTTCCCGTGCGCAAGCTCGCCAAAGGTGCCTGCGATGCCATCTTCAGCATGCCCGGCCCGGCCAGCGACACACTGCGTCAGAGCCCCAAGCTCGCGCTGGGTGCGAATTATTATGGCGCGGCCTTTGAACTATTGAGTTGCGGCAGTGCTGTGCCTAAGGGCCTGCGTGGTTTGCGCGGCATGACCGTCGCCATTCAGTCGCAGACCGTTGCGCACTTCGCGGCCTTGATGGTGAAGGCCAAACCCAATAATTATTTTTCCCTGGATGCCGCGCTCGAAGGTTTACGCAAACATGAGACCGAAGCGGCGCTGTTATGGGGGCCGACTAGCGGTTGGCGGTTGAGCAATGCGACCGCTGACGTGGACAAAGCCTGTGGTTTCGTTGCGGGTTACGATCCGCCGGCCGCCGTGCGTTGGAATCTGGCGGTGGCGACACGCAAGAATGACGAGGTCTTGCGTACGAGCATCGATGGCGCCCTGGCGGAGATCAATGCCAAGGGCGAATTGCAGAGCATCGCGGCGCGCTATGGCATACCGCTACATGCACCGTTCGATCGCACTTACAGTCTCGGTGCCTTGAACGATCTGCAGCAGGGGCGCTGAAGCCTCTGCCTCACCCGCGTGGCGATGGCTGGCGGCGTGCCTGCCTGAGACGGCACGCCGAATAGCGCTCCAGCTGCGGAAATTCCAGCGTGTGTCGCGCGGATGACGTTCAAACACCAGTCTCCGCCACCAGTTTCTGAAACAGCGCGAGGCGCTCGCGTGCGATGCCACCGCTGGCCGCCTGCGCGCGGATCGCGCAATCGGGCTCGTGCACATGGTGGCAATTGGAAAATCGGCAGTGGCCAAGCAAGGGCGCGAATTCGCGAAAGCCCTTGGCCAGATCGGCATGACTCAGATGATGAATGCCGACTTCCTGCATGCCTGGGCAATCGATGAGGCTGGTCTGCGCGTCGATGTGATACATGCGCGAGAAGGTGGTGGTATGCCGGCCGCTGCCGAGTGCGCTCGACAACTCGCCGGTCACCGCCGCCGCCGCCGG
>JANMJF010000241.1:0-8697 GCA_031371245.1 Pseudomonadota bacterium
CTATGCCTATTACTACGCGCTGCGTCGCATTCACGCCCTCATGGGCGAATGTGTACGCGAGCAGCGTCAGGCGGCATGAGAGGGTTCAGCCATGGCACGTTATTCACAAATTACCGGGCGCTATCTCTATCTCGATCTCGACGGGGTTGAGTATCGGGTTTATCTCGAAGAAGCGGGGCGGGGCATACCGCTGGTCTGTCAGCACACCGCCGGCGCGGACGGTCGACAATTTCGCCATCTGCTGGAAGATCCGGAAATCACGGCGCGCTTTCGTGTGATCGCTGCCGACCTGCCTTATCACGGCAAGTCGCTGCCGCCCCAGAGCGTGCGCTACTGGGAGCAGGAGTATCGCCTGACCCAGAAATTCTTCATGAACTACTGTGTGCAACTCATCGGCGCGTTGGAATTGCAGCGGCCGGTTTACATGGGCTGTTCCATGGGTGGTCATCTGGCCGCCGATCTGGCGCTTCATCACGCCCATGAATTCCGCGCCTGCATCGGCCTTGAGGCCTCGATGTGGAGCGGCAATATGGACCGACTGATCAACCAGTGGTGGCATCATCCGCGGCTGTCGAACGAATCCAAGCCGGCGGCGATGATGAGCCTGTGCTCGCCCCATGCGCCGGAAGCGAATGTGCGCGAAACCATCTGGATGTACAGCCAGGGCGCACAGGCGGTGTTCGCCGGCGATCTGAACTATTACGGCGTCGAGCATGACCTGCGCGAGATAGCGGGCCAGATCGATACCAAGCAGTGCATGTTGTATGTCTTGAGTGGTGACTATGACTGGTCGGCCTATCCGGCCGCCGCCAAGGCCCTGGCCGATGCGGTGCCAGGTGCGACCTACACCTTGATGGAAGGCATGGGCCATTTCCCGATGGCCGAAGATCCGGCGCAGTTCAAAAAATATCTGCTGCCGGTGCTGGCCGACATCGAGAAACGCAGCGCCTGAGGCGCTACAGCGCCCGGTGGGTGCGATGCGCACCCACCGGGAAGTGCTCAGGGCGCGGGCGGGGCGTCTTTGACCTGCGCCGCATACTTACCGAGTATCTCGCCGACTTTCTGCAGGATTTCTGCCTGCATCTGCAATTCGAGCTTGGCATTGCCGGGTGGCAGGCTGGGTAGTGGCACCATGTGCGGCATGGGGCCGTTGCCCATCATGCCTTTATGCATGCAGCGGTGGGGATCGCGCTCGCCACGGCCGTCGCCGTGGTGAGTGCCTTGACCGTCGTGGCTGGACATCGTGTCGTGGCCCGCGGCCGGCACTTTGTCCTGTGCCTGGCAGGCAAGGGTGTTGAACAATAGGGCCGCAGCGGCGGCGATGATCAGTTTTGAATGTCGCATGGGATTTCCTCATGACGGGGCGGCTTGGCCGCAGGCGGGGCGGTATATTTGAACCTGTCAGCGCGCAGTGTGAGCTGATCGCCAGCAGGTGCAAAGCAGGAGGGTGGGTGCTGGCGGTTCAGACTCCTACAAAACCCCGAAAATCATCCCCGATCGAGGCACACTACGAGCTCGGCAGCCGGTTAGAATTCCGGCTGCGCCAGACTCTCCTCCTCACAATGAAAAATCACCACCGATGAATTTTGCCAGGTTCTGGAGCAGCGTCGAGATCAGAGTGCCCTCGCGTTTCGGCAAGCCGGCTGTGGTGCGGGTGTGGGGTGCGTCAAATTCAGATCTGGCCGCCGCCGAGCAGGCCGCGCGGTCCCGTGCCGAACGTGCGCTGGATTTCTTCGCCGGCCGCGATGACGACTACGATTACCAGGCCGACACCATTCGCGAGGAAGTGATCGAGGAATTCGCCGATGCCGGCGGTGAACGCCTGGCGGTCATCACGCGCAACCGCTATGGCGCGCTGGTATTGAACACCGAACGAGTGCTGTTCGGCGACATCGACCTGCCGTGCGAGAACATCGTGCTCAGACTTTGTAACCGGATGGGCCGTCGCGCTCGTGACTAGCCCTACTACCTGGAGCACCTGCGCACTTTCCAGGCCGAGCATCCGCAGTTCGTGTTTCAGGTTTACGAAACCCGCGCGGGCTTGCGTTTCATGGTCACCAATCGAGAAATTCGACCCGATGGCGCCGAGGTCGAACTATTGTTCAAGACCTTGCAGGTCGATCGTTTATACACCCGGCTGTGCCGCACGCAGCGTTGTTTTCGCGCGCGCTTGACGCCCAAGCCCTGGCGCATCGGGCTAGCGCGCCCGGCTGTGCGCTTCCCCTTCAGTACCGAGCTCAAACAGCGCAGCTTCAATTTCTGGCTGGCACAGTACGCCGCCCAATCGCGCAATGCTTGCGCTGCGCGGCGACTGGAACGGATCGGTGAGGCTACGCTTCCCGATAGTGTGCGGCGCGTGGTCGAAATTCACGATCGTTACGCCTGTGACGACGACGCCACGCTGGCGTGAAATAACCGAGGTGAGACCCGTGCCGCGCTGTGTGCGGGTCCGGCTCTGAACAACGACGAGGGGCGGCTTAACATGTACCCAGGCAAATATACCCAGACGCGCGCCGACCAAGCGTGTTTCATCATGGCTGGCAGCGGTGAGGCGGTCAGCTTCCGCGCGTTCGACGCGCGCTGCAATCGGCTCGCCCATTTGTTGCGTGCGACGGGGCTCAAGCGCCTCGATCACTACGCGATGTTGATGGAAAACCATCCGCGCTTTCTCGAATGCTGCGGCGCCGGCGTGCGCGCCGGCTTGTACTACACCTGCGTCAATTCCTATCTGACCGCCGAGGAAGTGGCCTTCATCGTCAACGATAGTCACGCCCAGGTGCTGATCACGACCGCTGCGCGCCGCGAGGTCGCGATCGCCGCTGCCAAGCTGTGCCCGCGCTTGAAGCTGTGTCTCATCATTGACGGTAGCGGTGACGATGGTCCCTTCGTCGATTTTGGCGCTGCCACCGCCGCCATGCCGGCCACACAAATCGCCGACGAATACCTCGGTACCGCCATGCTCTATTCTTCGGGCACGACGGGCCGGCCGAAGGGTATCTTGCGACCACTGCCCGACAATCCGCCCGACCAGGCGCTACCGCTCTATCACTTTCTGATCAAGCTCTGGCAGTACCGCGAGGGCATGGTCTATCTGTCGCCGGCGCCGCTCTACCACTCGGCGCCCAATACGGCGGTCAGTCTCACCATGCGCATGGGCGGTACGTCGATCATCATGGAGCGCTTCGAGCCGGAGCAGTATCTGGCTTTGATCGAGAAGTACCGCGTCACTCACAGCCAACTGGTACCGACCATGTTCAGCCGCATGTTGAAGCTGCCGCGCGAAGTACGCGAGCGCTACGACCTGTCCTCGCTGGAATTTGCGGTGCACGCGGCCGCCCCCTGCCCGGTACAGGTCAAGCACGAGATGATCGACTGGTGGGGGCCGATCATTCACGAGTACTACGGTGCCACCGAGGGGCTTGGTTTTACAGCCTGCAACAGCCAGGAGTGGTTGGCCCATCCCGGCACGGTGGGTCGCGTGATGCTGGGTGATCTGCATGTATTGGACGACGACATGAACCCATGCCCGAGCGGCACTGCCGGCACCTTGTGGTTCAAGACCGCCACGCCCTTCGAGTACTTCAACGACGCGCAGCGTACGCAGGAATCGCGTTCGCCGGACGGCAGCATGAGCACCGTCAGCGACGTCGGCTATGTCGATGCCGATGGCTTCCTGCATCTGACTGATCGTAAGACCTTCATGATTATTTCTGGCGGCGTGAACATCTATCCACAGGAATGCGAGAACCTGCTGATCACCCATCCCAAGGTGCTCGACGCGGCGGTGTTCGGTGTGCCCAATGAAGATCTCGGCGAAGAGGTCAAGGCCGTTATCCAGCCGCTGCTTGGTGTGGCACCGGGGCCGGCACTTGAAGCGGAGCTGATCGCTTTCTGCCGTAGCCATCTATCCCATCAGAAATGCCCGCGCTCGGTGGACTTCATCGAGGAGATGCCCAGACTGCCGACCGGCAAGCTCTACAAGCGCCTGCTGCGCGACAAATACTGGGGCGACAAACAGAGTCGCATCGTGTGAGCTCGGCGACGTTCGGCGACGAGCAAGGCTTGACGTCGTGGGTCGCAGTGACCACTCTGCCAAGCAATGCTGAAGATCGACGAAATCCGCCTCGCCCTGTCGCGACTCCAACACGATTGGGATGTCTACTGTCCGCACCCTAGTCAGGCCGCCGTAGCGATGATCCTGAGCGAGGGTACGCGCGGCCTCGAAGTGTGTTTCATCCGTCGCGCTGAGCGCGAGGGTGATCCCTGGTCGGGCCAGGTGGCTTTCCCTGGCGGACGCGCCAGTGCTAGCGATACCGACGCCTTCGCGGTCGCCGAGCGGGAGACCTGGGAGGAAATCGGGGTCGTGCTGAGACGCGAACATCGTGTCGGTGCCTTGCCGATGCGCGTAGTGGAGCGCAACGTCACACGTTCCGGGCTGACCCTGTGGCCCTGCGTCTACTACGTCGGGCAAGCAGAACAGGCGATGGCGACTGCGCGTCTGCCCCATGAAGTGGCGAGCGTGTTCTGGGTGCCGATTGGCCACTTGTTTGACGTCAACGCCGTCACCGAGCTTGAATATCCCCTCGGTGTTACCGCCTCAATTTTTCCCGGCATCCAATTCGGCGAGCATGTCATCTGGGGACTGACGCTGCGCGTGCTGGCGAGCTTCGCTGAAGTGATGGAACGCTCGTTGCCGGCGCTGACCTGAAACATCGACAACGTCCACCGCTGCCGTCGGGCTTGGTCGTATTGTTCGTTCAGATCATGTCCAACGGCAGCGGCTTCAGACCGGCTGACGCTCATGCCCTCGCTATGCATGTGTTGGTAGTTGATAGCGCATATTTCAGATAGGGCGCGCCGGTACGACTACTCGCGAATGCGGCGAGGGTCATGCTCGAAATGTGCGAATGAATTGTGAATTCGCAGCTATACGGGTAGTACAACACCCGCTCGGGGCCTCAACCCGGCCTCCGCCTCCACTTGAGTAGTGCGCCCGCCTGCAGCAGCGCAAACACCACTAAGGGGAGCGCGACCTCGTGAACGGCGACCAGTGGCCGCGCCGAGACCACGAAAGGCCTCTCGCTGGCGGTCGTCCGGGTTTGTCCGCTGACGGCATCGACCTCCACGCGGGCACCGCTGAAAACGAAGCTTCCCAGCTGCGGTCGGGTCAACCACGGCAGCAGATAGCCGCGCGCCGAAGGCGGATAGATCAGGTGGTCGGAGACCATACGGGGCGGCACCGGGCGATGGGTCTCGCGTTCCTCGGCCGGCAGCCGTTCACGCAGAAACTGCAATAAATTGAAGCGCTCGTAGCTGCTCTCACCGGCAGCGGCGAGGTCGACAAAGGCCTCGTTACGCGCATAGTTGCTCGGCACCATTGCCAGGCACGCGAGCAGCGCGAAGGCCTTGCCGGCCCTGCCATGGGTCGAATAGAACTGCGCGAACTCATAGAGCGTCAAGAACGTCAGCAACGTGACGGCCACAATCAGGAAGCGCCAGGGATAGATTTCCGCCGAGAGCAACGGCAGCCCGCTGACCATGGATCGCCAGACCCCATCCCAGCCAAATGCCACGAATATCGTCGCGCTGACAAGCAGCGCCGCTGACAGCCGACCTGCAGATGGACAGCGCAAGACCCGCTGGACGACCAGCAGGCAGGCAGTCGCGAGTGCCACCAGCCAGGCAGGGCCCATGACCAGCGAGCCGTCATAGAAGTGCGTGCCGTAGACATCATAGGCGTCGGGCAACTGATAGGGGTTGGTGGTCGTGTCGAGCAGCAGGCCAAACAGATCAGACAGACTGGCATAGCTGGCTATCACGTCGCGACGAAAGCCCGCGAACGCGCGCCCGATGGCGAGCAATCGCGGTGTCGCAGCGAGCACAGTCAATGACCCGTAGAGCGCGGTCTGCGGGACGATTCCGCGCCACCCAGCCATGAGTGCAAGACTAATTGCGATCGCCGCGATAGCCATGTTCATCCACAACCAGATATGGAAGCCCCCTTGATAGACCATGAGGGCGCTGACGAGCGCGGCGGCACCGAGCGCGAGCGGATGCTCGCGGCCGCTCAGTAGCAACCAGACCACGAGTGGTACCAGCAGGGCGTTGAACCAAGGTCCGTATCCGATCGCCAGGTGTTGCATGAGCCACGGGTTCAGAACGATGAGCACGAAGGCAAACACGCGGAAGACGAGCGCAAGCCGGAAATGCCTTCCGATTCCGTAGATGCCCAACGCCGCCAATGCGAGGTGGATCCCGAGCAGTGCGAGAAAGAAGCTTTCGCTCGACAACAGGCGCGCCAGGCCAAGAAATGGGCTGTAGTAGAGGACTTCGGGATTGGCGAAATACAGCCGCGTTACCGCGAGTGTCGGGTATTCGAAGTTGGCGGGCACGGCGAAAAATGCCGTCGGTACCATGCCCTGTTCCCGCAGCGATCCGATCAGATAGGCAAGATAGAATTCGTCTTTGCGCCAGTCGAACAGGCCGATGATGCCGTCCGACCATACTTGGTGGTACCAGGCGATGCAGGCGAGGGTGACGACGAACAGGTAGACAGCCCAGGCATAGCGGCCTGGTAATGCAAAGTGACGCATAACGGGGACTGCGCCCGGAGGCTTAGGTTTAATGACCGCTCAATTCACCTGCCGCGTGCGTCCCGCCCAGAACGGCTTGCGCAATTCGGTCTTCAACACTTTGCCGGCGCCGGACAACGGCAGGGCTTCCTCGCGGAAACTGACCGAACGCGGGCATTTGTAGTCGGCGATCAGCCGCCGGCAGTGGGCTATCAGTTCCGCCGGCGCAGGATTCCTACCCGGGCGCGGCACGACGATGGCGTGCACGCGTTCGCCCCACTTATCGTCGGGCACACCGATCACCGCGCATTGCGCCACCTCCGGGTGCTGGTACATGGCGTTTTCGACTTCGGTCGAGTAGACGTTTTCACCGCCGGAAATGATCATGTCCTTGAGGCGATCGCTGATGAATATGAAACCGTCGGCGTCCATGTAGGCAGCGTCACCGGTGTACAGCCAGCCGTCACGCAATACCTCGCGCGTGGCGTCCTCGCGGCCCCAATAACCGAGCATGACATTGGGGCTGCGCACCACGATTTCGCCGACTTCACCGTGCGGCAGTTGGTGGCCTTGTTGGTCGACGATCTTGATTTCAGTGGCGGGCAGGGCGCGGCCGGCCGAGCGCAGACGCCCGCCGTCGGCGGTGTGGTAACGCGACTCCAGGGCGGTCAACAGCGGCGCCGATTCGGTTTGCCCATAAAGCTGGCAGGCCGCCACCCACGGCAGCTTGCGCAGCAGATCGAGCGCCACCGCCTCGGGCATGGGCGAGGCGCCGTAGAACATTCTTTGCAAGCGACTCAGATCGAATTCCTTGAAGCCTTCTTGTTCAAGCAGCATCTGGATCATGGTCGGCACCAGGATGATGTCGGTGACCGCGTGATCCTGCAGGGTGCGTGCGCAGGCCTGCGCTTCGAAGCGCGGAATAAAGATGTGCCGCCCGCCGATATGGGTGATGGCATAGACGTATAACGCGTCGGCGATGTGAAACATCGGCGCGGCGTGCAGATAGACGGTGTCGGGCACCGCGCCGACCATGGTGATGTACTGCAGTGTATTGGCGACGTGATTGCCATGGCTGAGCATCACGCCCTTGGCGCGTCCGGTTGTGCCACCGGTGTAGAAGATGCCGGACAAACTGTCGCGGCCGTTGGGGAACTCCTCTATCGCGCCGTGGCGGTCGATCAGGGCATCGTGCAGGGCGTCGGCATCCGGCGGCGCAGCGTCGATGCAGATCAGGGTGAGCGGATGTTCGACCAAGGTGCGCAAAGCTTGTGCGAGATGCCAGAAGGCATGATCGATGAACACCACACGCGTACCGGAATCGCTGAGGGAAAAAGCTATCTCAGGCGCCGACCAGCGGTAATTGATGGGCACGATCACGCCGCCCGCCCAGGGTACGGCGAAGAAGATTTCGAGATGGCGATCGGAGTTCAGTGCGATCACGCCGACCCGCTCGCCAGGCGCCACGCGCAGTGCCTGTAAACCACCGGCCAGGCGCGCGACGCGTTCGACCAGTTGCGCCCAAGTGTGACGACGCTCGCCATCGACAGTCGCGATTTGATCCGGGATCTGCTGGCGATTGCGCAGCAGCGGTTGGGTGACTCGCATGATGACTGACTACTTTGTATTTATGCGTGGCTGGGATCAGTTGACAGCACGACGCAGTTCGTCGAGCAGACGCTCGACCAGCTCGCCGGCTGGCACGATGTCCTGAATGCGTTCGACCGACTCGCCGGCGTAGAGCGCCATGGCATCCAGATCGCCATCGAAGCTTTGCAGCGGTGGAATGACGGAATAACGTTGCAGTAAGACCCGCTGCCCGCTCAGCAGCAGCTCGCCGACGGCTTGCTTTTCGCCCGGACGCTGGCCACTCGCGGGCCGGCCGGCGGCTTCCCATCGTTCGTAAGTGGTGTTGCGAATGACGCGATGGCGGGCGTTGGGCCAGCCAATGTCGAACAGCGTGGTCATGACTGTGTCGGCGGCGGCGGCCGCGACAATGCGTTGCTTATAGCCCTCGCAAGCAGCCGCTTCGAGACTCGCGACGAAGCGTGTGCCCAAGGACGCGGCCTGCGCACCATGTTCCAACACGGCCGCTATGTCGGCGCCGGTGGCGATGCCGCCGGCG
>JANMJF010000484.1:0-4118 GCA_031371245.1 Pseudomonadota bacterium
TAGAGCGGGTCATCCGCGTTTCGGATCCGTAATCGTAGGTGCGAATTCATTCGCACATTCATCGCGATTCGTAAACGGGCTATGCTGGGCCGAATGTCCGAGTGAAGTCGGACCCACAAAAACTTCGGCATCCGCTCTGGATCTGACTTCAGTCGGACATTACTTGCGGGACCGCTGCAGAAAGGTGCGATTGAATTCGCACGGGGGCGCCATGGTTATCGACCAACTGCACGAAGCCCGGCTGCGCCTGCGGCGTGGCCAGAAATGGTCGCTCTATGCCGCCGACATATTACCGGCGTGGGTGGCGGACATGGATTTCGAAGTGGCGGAGCCGATCCGCGCGGCACTCGCCGAGCGCGTCGCGAATAGCGATTTCGGCTATCCCGTCGCGCCCCAGCGCACCGATCTGCCGGCGCTATTTGCGGCACGGGTGCAGGCGCGCTTCGACTGGCACATCGATCCTGCTCAGGTCGTGATCCTGAGCGACGTGGTGCAGGGTCTGTATCTCAGTCTTGAGACGCTCAGCGCACCCGGCGACGGCGTCCTCATTCAGACACCCATCTACCCACCTTTCCTGCATGCGGCCGCCGAGACCGGTCGCCGCGCGGTGCTGTGTCCGCTGGTGGTCGGTGCGGAGCGCTATGAAATCGATTTCGATGCTCTGCAAACAAGCATTGATAGCGGCACGCGGGTCTTGATGTTATGCAACCCGCACAATCCGAGTGGTCGCGCCTTTAGTCGCGTCGAACTCGAACAGCTCGCAGCGCTCGCCTGTCGTCACGACCTGCTGGTGGTGTCGGACGAAATCCACGCCGAGTTGGTGCTCGGTGATAACAAGCACATTCCGATCGCCGCCCTTGGCGCCGAGATTGCTGCGCGTACCGTGACCCTGATGTCGGCCAGCAAGGCCTTCAATATCGCCGGGCTGTGCATGGCTTTCGCGCACTTCGGTGCGCCGGCATTGCGTGAGCGCTTTCAACGCGTCCCCGCCCATAGTCGTGGCGGCACCAATACGCTCGCCATCGCCGCTGTCCAAGCGGCGTGGAACGCGGGTCAGCCGTGGTTGGATGAAGTGCTCAACTACCTGCGCGGCAACCGCGATCACGTCGCCGCCCATTGCCGTGCGTACTGGCCGCAGGTCAAGCATTTTCCACCCGAGGCCACCTATCTCGCCTGGTTGGACATGCGCGCGTTGGCACTGCCCGGTATCCCGCAGGAATTCTTTCTACAACGCGCGCGTGTGGCCTTGAGCGACGGCCGTGCCTTTGGTCAGGATGGCGGCGGTTTCGTGCGGCTTAATTTCGCCACCTCACGTGGCATACTCGACGCTGTGCTGGCACGCATGGACGCGGCGCTCGCCCACCACGACGCGACTCGCTAAGCAATTCCGCTGCGCGGCGCAGGTCACGCGCGCGCCATCATCTCAGGGCTGTTTGTAGGTCCAGGCCAGCACTGCATTCTGCAATTCGGTGCCGATACCGTAATTGGCATTGGCGTAGTTCACCATCACGTTGACCGTATAGGTCTTGCCGTTCTGGGCGTGCACATAGCCCGTCACGGCCGACACATTCTGCAGACTGCCGGTCTTCAGGTGCATACGCCCACGTTCCGGCCCGCTGCGAAAACGTCGACGCGTGGTGCCATCGATACCGGCGATGGACAACGAAGCCATGAATTCCGGCATGCTGGGCGAGCGCCAGGCCTGGCGTAGCAACGTGGTCATGAAACGTGAGGTCACGCGGGTAGTGCGCGACAGTCCAGAGCCGTTGTCGAGCACGATGCCGTTAACATCCAGGGCGCGTGACTGCAGGTGCTTGAGCAGCGCTGCTTCACCCTGGGCGCGCGTGACGGGCGCCGGGTTGCCGCGCGCGCCGATGGCGAACAGCAACATGCGCGCCATCAGATTATTGCTCCACTTGTTGAGCGGCCGAATGATCTCGGCCAAGGGCCGCGACTGCCAGGTGAGCAGGGCGGTGGCCGTGGGCGGGTTGGCCGCGACGCGATAGCCACCCTTGATGGTGCCGCCCCACTGTTGCCAGAGGGCCTTGAACGCGCCGAAGGTGTAAGCCGCCGGCGTCATGATGCTGCGCGAGGTTTGAAAGCGATCGCAGCGTGCCGGCATTTCGCCACCGAATTCGATTTGTTGTTCGCCGTTAGTGCTGCCGGCGGCTGGCGGATGCATGGCGGCGGTCAAAGCATTGCCGCGGCATGGGCCACTGGTCAGCCGCACGTGGTTGACGATAGTGAGATTGGCGAGTTCCGGCACGCTGGTGATGGCGACTTTGCCGGTGGCCGGATTGGCGTCGAAGAGGAAATCGATAGACTTGAAGTTCACCATCAGCGCATTGGGCAGGACGTTGTACAGCGCATCGCCCTTGCCATCAAAAGCCGCCGGATCGTCTTCTTCGACCAGGAATTCGCTGTCGTCGATGATCAGGTCGCCATCGATCTGTCGAATGCCGCTGCGGCGGATCTGACCAACCAGCGCCCAGAAGTCCTCGATCACCAGAAACGGGTCGCCATAACCCTTGATGATCAGATCACCCTGCAGCACGTCGCCCTTGATCGGGCCACGGGTGAAGATGCGGGTCGGCAGGGTATAGGTTGGACCGAACATGTCGAGCGCAGCCCAGGTTGTGACGACCTTGGCGGTCGAGGCCGGATTGCGCGGCACATCGACATTGAGCGCCAGGCGCGGTGCGTTCTCATCCACCGCCTGCACCTCGATGCTGACGGCACTGGCCGGGATTTTGTGCTGCGTCATGACCTTCTGCACGGTGTCCGGCAGGCCGCTCTCAGCGGCGCCAGCCAGTCGCGGCAGACTTAACAGGACACCAGCCACCACCAACGCGGTGGCGCGTAGAAACTTCATACGGTCGGGATTCCGAATTAGCGGGAGGATGTGGTCAGCCCGAGGTGGGCGCCATCCGATGCTGGCCGTGATATTCCTTGTTCGGCTGCATATCGACCGCGCTCGCGACGCGATTGGTCATGTTATAGAAGGCCGCCACGTTGGCGATGTCCCAGATGTCCTTCTCGCTGAAACCGGCGTCGCGCAGGGCCTGCCGGTCGGGCGCGTCGATGTCGTCACAATGCAGGGTCAGCTTGGCGGCAAAATGCAGCATCGCAGCGTGGCGCGGCGACAGGTCTGCGGCGCGGAAATTCATTACCATCAACTCGCCCAGCGCCGGGTCGCCGGAGTATTCGCGCACTGCCGCGCCATGGGCGGTCAGGCAGTAGAAGCAGTGGTTGTGCGATGACACGACGACGGCGATCATTTCGCGTTCCAGCAGTGACAGGCCCGACTCGCCGAACATCAAGGCGCTATAGAAACGCGAGAACGTGCGCAGCTGCTCGGCGTCGTGACTGTAGGCGGCGAGCACATTGGGCACCATGCCGAGTTTCTTGTCGCACACCGCGAAATATTTTTGCAGATCTTCGGGTAATTCCTGCCGGCTGGGCAAGGGAATGTCGAGCGCCATGATGTGGTCGCGAAGAGCCATGGGGTCCCCCAGTGGTAGTGCGGTTCGGCTCAGACGAACCGCTCGCCTGAAGCGCGGCTAGTGTAAACCGCTGCGCCGCGATCGTCGCCGAGCGCGGCGTTAAGAACATCATGTGCGTGCCCTCGTCCAACGCGCCAGCGGCGGCGTCTGCGGTCAAATCACACGAGCCGCTTTCAACTCCGCGATGCTGGTGGCATCCAGGCCCAGCAGTTCGCCGAAGACTGCGTCGTTATAGGCGCCCAGCGTGGGCCCCGGCCAATCGGTTTTGCCGGGTGTGCGTTCGAGCAGCGGCATGATGGCGGGAATATTCAGCGGCTGGCCGTCGATGGTCACTTGCTGGAACAGGCCG
Source organism: Pseudomonadota bacterium (assembly GCA_031371245.1). Taxonomy (GTDB): domain Bacteria; phylum Pseudomonadota; class Gammaproteobacteria; genus JADJYF01. The sequence goes on from JANMJF010000484.1 coordinate 3,853, forward strand.
CGCGCGCGGTAGTGAGGGTCTTCGAACATGTCGCGCGCATCGTAGATGGGGCCGGCGGCGACGCCGGCCTCGTCGAGGATGGCGAGTGCCTCGACCGAACCCATGGCGCCGGTCCAGCGTTCGACCACGCCATCCACTTCGTCCTGATGGCGCACGCGGCCGGCGTTGTCCGCCAGGCGTGGGTCGCTCGCCATCTGCGGCTCGCCCATCGCTTCGACCAGACGCTTGAACATGGGGTTGGTGTTGGCGCCGATCACGATCAGTTT
>JANMJF010000485.1:0-5108 GCA_031371245.1 Pseudomonadota bacterium
GGCGGCAAAACAGCGCGTGCTGTGCCTGGACGAATTCCACGTCGGCGACATCACCGATGCCATGTTGCTGGCCACGCTGCTTGAAGCTCTTCTAGGCCATGGCGTGACCGTGATCGCGACGTCCAATGAAGCGCCCGATGAGCTCTACACCGGCGGCTTACAGCGCGAACGGTTCCTACCAGCGATCGCCATGATCAAGGGCGTCCTGGAAGTATTCGAACTGCGTGGCGAGACCGACTACCGACTGCGAGCGCTGGAACAGGCGCCGGTTTTCTATTGTTGTGCGCCCGGTGCCTGCACGGCTGAGCTGGCGCGCAGTTTCGCGGCCATGACCAGCGGGCTGGCTGCGCAGAGTTGCCCGCTTGAGGTAGAAGGCCGCAGCATTACCACCGTGGGCCATGCCGATGGCGTGGCATGGTTCAGTTTCGATGCGCTATGCGGTGGTCCGCGCTCGGCCATGGACTACATCGAAATTGCCCGTTGCCACCACACCGTCATTGTCGGCGACGTGCCCAGTCTTGGATCGGACGACAACGACGCGTCGCGTCGCTTCATCAGTCTGATCGACGAGCTCTACGACCGTAACGTCAATCTCATCATGTCGGCTGCCGCTGAGCCGGAGGCCTTGTATCACGGCGGCAAACTAGCCAAACCCTTTCTGCGTACCGCGAGCCGTCTGCGCGAAATGCGCTCCCACGACTATCTGGCCAGACCGCACATTTCCTGAGGGAAGATTTAAATAATAACAATTAGATATGCGGTGTACTTGACTTAAATAATTATGTAACTATTCTATCCGTCTAATAGTTAAAAGGAATGCTCGTGCGCCCTCCTGTCGGGCGCAAGCGCTAGAAAGATGGATATGCAGAACACTTCATCCCTACCCAACCAAGATCACGCCATTGCGCGCCTCATCGCGCGCCGCTATGGCGATGGCGGTGTGTATGTGCCGCGCCAACAGCCCCGCCGCAGCGTGCTGAAAGATGCGATCGCCGGCGGCTTCGTCAGCGAAGACGGCTTCATTACCAGTAAGGGGCGCCGTCTGTTGGCGCGCTTCGATCTCTGAGACTCCGTGGGTGAGTTGACAGGCTCGTCCTGTCACCAGCGTCTTGGGGCTGCTATCGCAGCCCTTTTTTTCTCCTGAAATCGACCGGCAATGAGGTGCACCGCCTGAGGCGTCGCGTCCGAAGCGGCTCCGGTAGCGATAAATGGCATAATCAAAGAAATAAATATTCCTTTTAAGAATATATAGCCATTGCTAACGTGCGCGACCTTGGATCAGCGGTGGCTGTCCCGCCCCGCACCGGAGTACCCAGCATGTACCACTATGACGAATTCGATCAGCGCATGGTCGACGAGCGCGTCACGCAGTTCCGCGAACAGACGCGGCGCTTCCTGGCGGGGAGCCTGAGCGAGGAAGAATTTCGTCCGCTGCGCTTGATGAATGGCCTGTATATCCAACGCCACGCGCCCATGCTGCGGGTTGCCATTCCCTACGGTCTGCTGTCCGCCACCCAACTACGCAAGCTGGCCCACATCGCGACAACCTATGACCGCGGCTACGGGCATTTCAGCACTCGCCAGAACATCCAATACAACTGGCCGAGTCTCGAATCGGTGCCGGACATTCTCGCCGAACTTGCGAGCGTACAGATGCACGCCATTCAGACTAGCGGCAACTGCGTGCGCAATATCACGAGCGATGCCTTCGCCGGCGTCGCGCCCGATGAAATCGACGATCCGCGCCCCTATTGCGAACTATTGCGCCAGTGGTCGACCTTCCACCCGGAGTTCTCCTACCTGCCACGTAAATTCAAGATTGCGGTCAGCGGTGCCACCAGCGATCGCGCCGCCACCGCCTTTCATGACATCGGTTTACGCCTGGTGCAGGACGCGGAGCGGGGACTCGGCATGCAGGTGCTGGTCGGCGGTGGTCAAGGTCGCACGCCCAAAGTCGGCGTCGTACTGCGCGAGTTTCTGCCGCTGGCAGATCTGTTGTCCTACACCGAGGCGATCCTGCGCATCTATAACCAGTTCGGCCGTCGCGATAACAAGTACAAGGCGCGCATCAAGATCCTGGTCGCCGCCCTCGGTATCGGTGAGTTCGCGCGGCTGGTCGAGCACGAGTGGTCGTGCATTCGTGATTCGGTACTGCGCCTGGACGCGGCCGACATCGCAGCGATGCGCGCCCATTTCCCGCGTCCCGCCTATCAGGCGGCAGCCGGCGAAGACATCATGACCGCAGCCTGGGCAGCCATGGAGCCGGACTTCTCGCGCTGGCTCAAGCGCAATACTCGCGCCCATCGCGAAGCGGGCTACCGTGCGGTGGTGGTATCGCTGAAGGCGCCGGATGTGGCACCGGGCGACATTACCGCAGCGCAAATGGAAGCACTGGCCGCGCTCGCCGAGCGCTACAGTTTTGGCGAGATACGCGCCACCTATGACCAGAATCTGGTGCTGGCCGATGTGCGCGAAAGCGAACTGCATGAAGTGTGGCGTGTGCTCGCGGAGCACGGCCTGGCAACCGCCAATATCGGTCTGCTGACCGACATGATCTGCTGCCCGGGCCTGGATTTCTGCTCGTTGGCCAATGCCCGTTCGATTCCCATCGCGGCACAGATCAACGCGCGTTTCGCCGATCTCGATTATTTGCACGACATCGGCGAATTGGAACTCAAGATGTCCGGCTGCATGAATGCCTGCGGTCATCACCATGTCGGTCATATCGGCATCCTGGGGGTCGACAAGAATGGCGTCGAGTTCTACCAGATAACACTCGGTGGCATCGCCGGCGACGGCGCGCGCCTGGGCGAGCGTCTCGGTCCTGGTGTCACCGCCGATGCGGTGGTGGACACCATAGAATCGCTGCTGAGCGTTTATGTCGAACTGCGTGAAGAGGGCGAGCGCTTCGTCGATACGGTGTCGCGCTGCGGGGTGATGCCGTTTAAGGATCGCGTTTACGCGGTCGCCGCCTAGGAGAGCGTGCCATGCGCATCGTGAAAGACGGTCGAGAGCAGCACGACGAATGGGCCATACTCGCGGCCGACGAGCCGCTGGTCGAGCATGCGGCGCTAGTGCCGCTGGCGCGCTGGCAGGCGGCTTCGCCAACGACGGGCACCAGCCCCTACGGGCTGTTGGTGCAAGCCGATGACGAACTTGCGGCGGTGCTTGCTGCCGCTGTGCGCAGTCCACTGGTGGCGATCGATTTTGCGACGTTCAATGACGGTCGCGGCTACAGCTTTGCGCGACAGCTGCGCGCCGCCGGCTACGACGGCGATCTGCGCGCCGTGGGCGAGGTGTTGCGCGATCAGGCTTTCTACCTGGCACGTTGTGGTTTCTCGTCCTTTGTTCCCGCCGCCCATGTTGCCATCGATGAGTTCATGGCCGGTCTAGCCGATTTCAGTCTGGTTTATCAGCCCGCCGCCGACGACCGTCCCATCATCGCGCGCTTGCGCCACACACGCTGAACCCGTGCGGCGCTCTGTGCGCCGTCCGATTCAAGCTATCCTGCACCCGCGCCGACAATAGGCGGATGACCCGCGCCCCTGACTGCCATAACCACATGACTGCGCCAGCGGGCCGCGCGGTAGCGCCGCTCACGCGGCTGCGTCTGATGATCGTCGACGATACTCGCGAGCACATGGCGAATGTGCGTCGCTTGCTCGCCAGCAGCCTGCCCGATGTTGAGATCTCTGAATACGACCCCGAGCAGAAGGGTCGGCCGGGCAGTGATTTCGCCTGGCATCTGTACGACGCCATCGTGCTGAGTTACGACCTTGGCCCCGGTGAAACGGGGCTAGATTGGTTGAAGCGCTATGGGCGTGTCACTGGTTTTCCGCCCACGGTGCTGATGGCGGCGGCGGGCGACGAATATATCGCCGCTCGCGCTATTAAACTGGGGGCTTGCGATTACATTCGCAAGGCCGATATCGATGGCGAGCGCCTCACCGCTATGGTTTGCGACGCGGTGCGCGAAGCGCGCGCTGGCGATCATTTCGACGCCACCGTGCGCGAAGATCGCATCGCCAGCCATCTCGCCATCCTCGCCCGCCTGCACCTGCCCGCCTCCATGGACGCCGACGGCGCGCCGCCCGGCACCCTAGGCTATCGATTCGTGCGCCTCATCGGCCAGGGTTCGAGCTCACGGGTCTACTTGGCCGAGCGCACCACCGACGCCACCACCCTGGTGCTCAAGGTCATCGAAACTCGCGGCGTGCAGGACCATCAGGTCATAGAGCGTTTCATGCGCGAAGCCGAGATCGTCTCGACCATCCGCAGTCCCTATGTAGTGCACTTCTACGACTACGGACTGACCCAGACCTATGGCTACATCGCCATGGAGTTCTTCACCCGCGGTGATCTAAAGCAACGCATAGAACACGGCGTGGCGATCGCCGATGCGCTGAACTATCTGCGCCATATCGCCCTGGGTCTGCATGCCATTCATGCCCAGGGCATCGTGCATCGCGATCTCAAGCCCGGCAACATCATGTTCCGTGCCGACGATAGTCTGGCCCTCGCTGACTTCGGTATTTCAAGACGCTTGAACCAGACCAGCGATCTGACCAATCTCGGCAGCGTGCTCGGCACGCCGAATTATCTGAGCCCGGAACAGGCCCTCGGCCGCTCGGCCGATCACCGCGCCGATCTCTACAGTGCCGGCGTCATCCTCTATGAAATGCTGACCGGGCGTAAGCCGTTCCGCGCCGAGAACGCTTCCGCCCTGGTCTATCAGCACGTGCATGCCGATCTCCCGCAGCTGCCGACGTCGTTACGCCGTTACCAGCCCTTGCTGGCGCGACTGCTGGCCAAGGACTGTGAGGATCGCCTGTCCTCGGCGGCGGCCCTGGTGGATGCGCTCGACCCCCTAATCGCAAGTTGAGATCGAGCCCAGCGTGGGGCGCTTGAATTCCACTGCGGTCGTCCGCACTTAGAGCACACGCGACAACGCTTGCCTGGAGTGTCGCGTCCATCCATAGCGCGCGACGAACACCATGAACGAAGAACTTGACTCTGCCGTGCCGGACGAGGCTGCGGCGCCGCCCATGGCCGGCGTGCCGGCGCGACTCAATGAAGTGCTGCCCGACAAGTTGTTGCTGTTGCCGTTG
>JANMJF010000379.1:0-4105 GCA_031371245.1 Pseudomonadota bacterium
TACTCCCGCACGCCGGTCGCTACGTCGCGCATGGACGTGGTGTATCCGGCCGCGCGCAAGCGCGTCAAATCAGCTTCGGTGTAAGCCTGATAAGCACCAGCCAGATCGGCGGGGAAATCAATGTACTCCAGTGTGCCGCGAGCGTGGAACGCCAGCACCGCTGCGGCCACGGCATTGAAGGTTTCGGCGCGTCCCGTCCCGCAATTGTAGACACCCGAACCAGTCGCCGGCTGGCGCGCCAGCCACATCGTGACGTCGACCACAACATCGACGTGGACAAAATCGCGGCGCTGTTCACCCGGCCCATAACCATGAGACGCGCCGAACAGACGCACACGCCCGTCTTGTTCGAGCTGCCGATGCAGGTGCAGCGCAACGCTCGCCATGCGGCCCTTATGTTGCTCACGCGGACCGTAGACGTTGAAATAGCGCAACCCCGCCACCAGGCTATTGACGCCAGGCAACTTCTTGCGCACGTATTGATCAAACACCAGCTTGGAATAAGCGTAGACGTTGAGCGGGTGTTCATGGGCCGCTACTTCGCCGAAGCGCGTGCCCTTGCCATAAACCGCCGCGCTCGAGGCATACACCAGCGCAATGCCGTGGTTCGTACAGTAATCAAAGATTGCGCGCGAGTAACTGAAGTTGTTCTCCATCATCGCGCGGCCATCCCAGTCGGTAGTGTCGGAACATGCGCCCAGGTGGTAAACACATTCAATGCCGAGATCGCGTCCGCCGTTGTTACGCACCAGCGCCAGCCATTCGTCACGATCAAAATAATCGGCAATACGCGCAGTGGCGAGATTCACGCACTTGTGACCGTCGCTCAGATCCTCGACCACGAGAATGTCATCACAACCGCGCGCATTGAGAGCCTGCACGAGATTGCTGCCGATAAAGCCGGCGCCGCCGGTCACCACGATCATGGCGTGACCTGACCCGCGGCGGCGATGCGTTCGAGCAGCGAGGTGGTCGAGAAGCCACCGTGAAATGCGACCGTGGTGACGCGCCCGCCGGCGGCCTGCACCTCGGCCGCGCCGGCGATGGCATCGAGCGCGTAATCGCCACCTTTTACCAATACGTCGGGCAGCACCGCCGCGACCAAATCGCGCGGCGTGGCACCACCAAACGGCACCACCCAGTCCACCACGTCGAGCGCAGCCAGCACCAACATCCGCGAAGCAAGTGAATTAAGCGGGCGCGACGAGCCCTTCAGAGCCGCCACGGAATCGTCGTCATTGACTGCCACCAGCAGCCGCGTACCGAGCGCCTTGGCCTCGCGTAGATACCGGACATGGCCTTCGTGGAGCAGATCAAAACAACCGTTGGTCATCACCACTATCTCGCCGCGCCGCCGCGCCTGCGCTCGCTCTTCCAGCAGTTCGTCGAGGGTGAGGATGCCGCGCCGCGCGCTATCGCGTGCACTGAGCGCGAGGTCGAGTTCAGTGATACTGACGTTGGCGGCGCCGAACTTGGCCACCACCACCCCGGCCGCGACATTGGCCAGTGCCACCGCATCCGCTAGATCTTGACCGGCGGCCATCGCCACCGCCGTCACCGCACAGACTGTGTCACCAGCGCCAGTCACATCGAATACGTCGCGCGACCGCGCGTCGAGGTGCAAGGCTGCCTGGCCAGGACGCACCAAGGACATGCCGGCCTCGCCGCGTGTTACCAGCAGAGCTTCAAAGCCGTAGCGGGCGCACAGTGCTACAGCCTTGCTGACCAGTTCGGCGTCGTCACTGCACACACCCACCACGGCCTCGAATTCCTGAAGATTGGGGGTGACGAGGCTGGCGCCCGTATAGCGCGAGAAGTCGGTACCTTTTGGATCGACTATCACTTGCTTGCCGGCGGCGCGCGCGGAGGCGATGACATCCTGCACGCGGGTGGTCGCACCCTAGGCGTAATCGGAGATGACGACAACTTCGCAGCGTGCGATATGTTGCGCGACCAATGCCACCACCTGATCGCCGAGGTCAGCGGGTGCCGGGCGTTCGAAATCGAGCCGCACCAATTGCTGGTGTTGGCTGACGACGCGCAACTTGACGACGGTTTCGTGACCGGCGCGCGCGGCAAACACCGGCTCGACGGCCGCCGCGCGGCAGAGTTCCGCAAGGCGTTCGCCGGCGGCGTCCTCGCCAGTGATACCGACTAACACTACCTGGGCGTTGAGGGCCGCAGCATTGGCTGCGACGTTAGCTGCGCCACCGACTCGTTCTTCGACCGACTCGACCAGCACAACCGGCACCGGCGCCTCGGGCGAAATGCGCCGCGTCGCGCCGTACCAATAACGGTCAAGGATCAAGTCTCCGACCACCATCACGCGCGCACCTTTCAACAGACTCAGTCGTGGATCCATGCTCGCCTTCGATGTCCCACTGCCTGTGCGGCGGGCATCATGAGCCCTGCAGCGCGCGCAATGCTTGTGTTTTAACGGCCAGATCCTACCATAGGGCCATGCGCTATCTGGCCGGAATAATGTTGTTGGTGGCAGTGATCTTCGGCGCTATTGCCAACGACGCGCCTGGGCCTTTTGTCGCGATTTATGCCCTTTCGCAGGGCTCGGTTTCGTTCGGCACCATGGAGCGGCGCTTCGAATTGAACGCCGATGGCGCCTACCGCTTCGTGTCGCGAATGAACACCAGTGGCGTCGTTGCGTTGATCCGTTCGGACAAGATCACTGAATCGAGCAGCGGCCAATTGCGTGACGGGCACTTCGAGCCCGACAATTACAGCTACCACAATTCCCATGGCGACAAGCACCACGCTTTGCGCTTCGACTACCACACTCACATGGTTACGCGCAGCGACCAGGTGGATGGCTGGCGCGCGGCCATGCCGAACGCTGTGCTCGACAAGCTGGTCTATCAGATGCAGATGATGCTCGATCTCGCGACGCAACCATCCAATCTGCACTACACCATCGCCGACAAGAACAAGCTCAAGGATTATCTGTTCGACAACCGCGGCCGCGAAGACGTCGAGACCGACGCCGGTCGTTACAGCACCATCCGTCTTGAGCGTGGTGCATCCGATAACGATCGCCGTAGCGTGGTGTGGTGCGCGGAAGCGTTGCACTGGTTGCCGGTCAAGGTCGAATACCGTGACAAGGACGGCAGCGTAACCACCGCCCTCTTACGTTCGCTGCGCAAGCCTTGAACCGCAGGGCTTATTTCTTTTCCAGCAGTGCCAGCAGTGCCTCGGCGTCCTTGCGCAGATTGAATCGCTTGTGGTCGCTCAGCAGCTCACGCAGCTGCGTCAGCGCCTGGGCCTGCTGGCCGCTGGCGGCCAGCGCGCTGGTAACGTGGAAGGCAATATCGGCGTCGCCCGGCGCGAGTTCGGCTGCCTTCTTTAGAATTTCCAGTCCCTGTTCACGCTGTCCCAGCTGAAACAATATCCAGGCATAGGTATCGACGATCTGCGCTTGGCGCGGCGCCAGCTCGTAAGCTTGGCGGGCAAAGTCGAGCGCCCGTTGGTCCTTGCGTTCGAAATACAGCCAGGCGAGATTGTTGAGCACTACCGGATCCTGCTTACGGGTTTCCAACATGCGCTCGTAGGCGAGGGTCGCCTCGTCGCTGGCTCCCGCTTCTTGCAGGATAGCGGCTTGCGCGAGACGGGCGCGCGTGTCGTCAGGATGTTCCGCGAGCCATTGTTTAAGACGTTTGTTATCAACACCAAGGGCCCGCTCCGCCCGCTCAAGTTTCAATACCCGGTTGCTGTCGGGTGCGATCTCGAAGGCGCGCGCATAGGCCGCGACAGCCGCCTGCTGTTGACCGCTAGCGAGCGCGATATCACCACGCAATTCATGACCCGCAGCGGCATTGTCAGGCTGCGCCACCATCGCGTTGGCGATACGCTCGGCGCCCGCTTTATCCTTGTGGCGCAACGCGAGTTGCGCAAGCAGACCCTGACGGCCGGCGGCGTGCCGGCCCTGGCTGCCGAGCACGACTACCTGGGCCAGCGCGGCTGGAACGCCGTGCGGCTGGCCGTCACGGGCCGGGCCTTCACCCTGCTGCCCGCCACCTTGTTTCGGCCCGGCGACGAAGCGGCCGCCCTGCGCCTGCACCACACTCCCACTCCCACCGAAACGGTGCGCCACACC
>JANMJF010000411.1:0-6774 GCA_031371245.1 Pseudomonadota bacterium
GGTCGCATCGCGCTGCTCGGGCCGACCGGCGTCGGCAAGAGCACTGCGGTCAGCAAGCTCGCCGCGCGCTATGCCCTTAAATTCGGTGCCGAGAAGGTCGGCATCGTGTCCATGGACGACCGCCGTCTCGGCGCCCATCAGCAGATGAAGGCCTTTGGCCGTCTGATCGGCGTGGCAGTCCATGTCGCGCGCGATGCCCGCGAACTCGCCCAGGCGTGCAACGAACTCAAGGGTCGCAGCCTGGTGTTGATCGACACCCCCGGCGCCGCGCCGCAGGACAGCCGCTATCAGCAGCTGGCGCACAGTCTGGTCGACCTCGACGCTGGCATCGACTGCTACACAGTGTTGTCGGCGACGACTGATTACCTGGCGGCGACCAAGCTGCTGCGAGTCAATGCCGCCCTCACACCCGCCGGCTGCATTGTGACCAAGCTCGACGAAGCCGCGACCTTGGGGCCGTCGCTCTCAGCCATCATCGAAGCCGGGCTGCCTATTGCCTATTGCAGTGCTGGTCAGCGCGTGCCTGACGATCTCGATATCGTCACCGCGCGTAGTCTCATCGAACGTGCGGTGGATTTGGCCAAGAGTGCGCCAGCACCGCGTGACGCCGGCGCCGTCGAGCGAGCGTTCTCGGCATGAGCACGCGTTACACACAAGATCACGGCATGCAGCCGACGCGCGTGGTGGCGGTCACCAGTGGCAAGGGCGGGGTGGGCAAGACCACCGTATCGATCAATCTCGCGGTCGCATTGGCGAGCCTCGGCCACGAGGTGGTGCTGCTCGACGCCGATCTCGGCCTGGCCAATGTCGACGTGTTGCTCGGCCTCAACACCGGCCGCACGCTGACCCATGTCGTCAGTGGCGAATGCACGCTTGATGAGGTGATCGTGACCGGCCCGGCCGGCGTGCACATTGTGCCCGCCGCATCGGGCATCCAGCACATGGCGGAATTAAGTGACTTGGAACGCGCCGGTCTGATCAGCGCTTTCAGCCAGCTCGAGCGTGCGGCAGATTTCATGATCGTCGACACCGCCGCCGGCATCGCGGCCAATACCTTGGATTTCTGCGACGCCTCCCACGAGGTGCTGGTGGTGGTGACCGACGACCCGGCTTCGATCACCGATGCCTACGCCACCATCAAAGTGCTGAACCAGCGCAGTCAACGCAATCGCTTTCGCGTGCTGGTCAATATGGCGCACGACCAAGCCGGCGCCATGCGCCTGTACCGGCGTCTGCTCGAAGTCACCGATCGCTATCTGGACGTCGCCCTCGATTACGCCGGCGCGATCCCGCTAGACGCGCAGGTGCGCAGCGCCGTGCGGCGCCGCCAAGCGTTGGTCGAGGCCTACCCGGCCAGTCGTGCCGGGCTCGCATTCAAGAATCTGGCCGCCACAACCGATAAATGGCCAATACCACGATGGGCAAGTGGCCGGATGGAGTTTTTCGTGGAACGCATGGCCAGCACGGAGTCACTTGGGAGGGTAGTAAACGTATGAAAAAGCTCGCTGCATACCAGAAGAATGCGGCCTCGGGCATCGCGGAACGGAGCCAGAACCAACTGGTGACGGACTACGCGCCCCTGGTCAAACGAATTGCATATCACCTGATGACGCGCCTGCCGCCGACCGTGCAGGTCGACGACTTGATTCAGTCCGGCATGATCGGGCTGCTCGAAGCGGCGCGTAACTATGACGCCTCCCAGGGTGCCAGTTTCGAGACCTATGCCGGCATACGGATCCGTGGCGCGATGCTCGACGAGATCCGCAAGGGCGACTGGGCGCCGCGTTCCCTGCATCGCAAGGTACGCGCGATCTCCAAGGCCGTGGCGGATATCGAAGGGCGTGAGGGACGCGACGCGCGTGACGCCGAAGTGGCGCAGGAAGTGGGCATGAGCCTCGACGAGTATTACTCGACCTTGCAGGACGCCACCGGCTATCGCGTCTTCAGCTTTGAAGATCTGCCGGCCGGTGAGGAAGGCATGACCGAGAGCCTGACCGCCAAGATTCCTGAGCCCTTGGCCAATGTCGAAAACGATATGTTCAAGGCGGCACTGGCCGAGGCGATCGCCGGCCTGCCAGAGCGCGAGCGACTGGTGATGTCGCTGTACTACAAGGAGGAACTCAATCTGCGCGAGACCGGCGAAGTGCTGGGTGTCAGTGAATCTCGCGTCTGCCAGATCCACTCGCAAGCCTTGATTCGACTCAAATCGCGCATGGCTGACTGGACCGATCAGGCGTGACCGGAGCCGCTGCGTAACGCTGACTAGACTGGAGATGACTGGTGGACAAGGACATCAAGACACGCGTGCCGAGCACATTGCCACCGGCCAAGTGGTGATAGCGCCGCTGCGGTCATGAGGAAATTCGATCTGCTGAGCCTCGGCGGCGTGACGGTGGCTATCGTCGCGGTACTGCTCGGTCAGCACCTCGAAGGCGGCAGCATTATCTCGCTGTTGAATGGCCCGGCCATTCTGATCGTGGTCGGCGGCAGCATCGGTGCGACCATGCTGCAATCGCCGCTGCCGACCTTCGTGCGCGCCATGACCATGCTGGTGTGGGTAGTGCGTCCACCGACCATTCGCGCCGAGGCGCAGATGCGCGAGATCATCAAATGGGCACAGCTCGCGCGCCGCGAAGGGCTGCTGGGGCTCGAAGACGTTGTCGAATCCGTGCGTGACGCCTATGCGCGCAAGGGCCTGCAGCTGGTGATCGACGGCAACGACCCGGAAGCCATACGCGAAACCCTCGAACTCGATGCCATGGCGCGCGAACGCCGCGACATGAACGCCGCCAAGGTTATCGACGGCATGGGTGGCTATGCGCCCACGCTCGGTATCCTCGGCGCGGTGATGGGGCTTATCCAGGTGATGAACAATCTTGCCGATCCGGCCATGCTCGGCCAAGGTATCGCGGTGGCGTTCGTCGCCACGGTCTACGGCGTCGGACTCGCCAATCTGGTATTCCTGCCGGCGGCCAATAAATTAAAGGCACTGGTGCGCGAGGAATCGCGTTTCAAGGAGCTCGTCACGGTCGGCATCCTGGCCATTGCCACCGGTGACAATCCGCGCATGGTCGAGCTGCGTCTGCAGGGCTTGCTCGCGTGAGTGCCGCGAGTCTCGCCAGTCGCCGGCGCATGGCGCGCGAGGAGGAACTGGAAGAGGCCGACAACAGCCATCGCTGGGTATTGTCCTATGCCGATTTCATCACCCTGCTATTTGCGTTCTTCGTCGTGATGTATTCGATTTCCTCGGTCAACGACGGTAAGTTCCGGGTCTTGTCCGATTCCATGGAGAGCGTCTTCCGCCGTCCGGAGCCCTTGCCGGCACCCGTTGATCTGGGCGGCGGCATGACCGGCGTAGGACGCATACCAAACAACGATGCTGACGGCGGCCAGCCGACGCGTGCCTTGGAAGAAATCGTACAGGATGATTTTCCAGTACCCGTGACGGCCATCGATGCCCATGACGTGACGGCTGGCGAGATCGAGAAAGTGCTCAAGGATCCGATCGAACTCGACCATGTGCGCATCCGTCAGAGCGAGGAATGGATCGAGGTCGAGCTGGATGGCGAATTTGCCTTTGCCAGTGGCCAGGCGCGTTTGAGCAAGGCGGCAGAACCCACCATCAGCCGGCTCGCGGCGATGGTGAAGGCCAGCACCACACCCGTGCGGGTGGAAGGCTTCAGTGACAACGTAGCGGTGCAGAACCCACTGTATGGCTCCAACTGGGAGTTGTCGGCGGCACGCGCCGGCAGCGTGGCGGCGACCTTCGTCGCGCGTGGCGTCGATGCCGAACGTTTGTCGGCAGCCGGCTTTGGCGAGCTGCATCCGGTGGCGGATAACGCCACCGCCCAAGGTCGGGAGAAGAACCGGCGTGTGGTCATTGCGATCGCGCGTCATCCGCAGGTGCCGGGCGCCAGCGTTTCGCTCGCGGCGCGTGGCGACAGTACGCAGGAGCTGCCGCTCGAAACTCTGAAGCGGGTCTCGGTGTTGCCGGGACCAGAGGACATCAAACAATCAGCCTCTGGACCGTGATGGCGCACAAGGGTGGGCGAGTTGAGATCAGGACCGTGGTCAACCTGGCGGACGCCCGGACCGTCCGCTAGCGCCTGAAACGAGAGCTGGCACGACGCGTGCATTTATCTACTCAGACGACGGGAAATGACCGATTCCTGACACCACACCACGGAACCCGACGAGGAGTAGCCCATGCGCACTGTCATGTTTGTTACCGTGAAGAACCACGCCGCGCTCGGCATCGTCTGAGCGCTTGTTCCCGACCATGGATATCAAACCCATGCCCGCGACCCGCCCGCCAGCGCCCTTGCCTAAGGTCGATGAGCACAAGCACACGCGGCGCGAGCAAGGTGGCAAGCGGCGCGTCGATCATGGGCTTGCGCAGGCCGGCCAGGAAGCCGACGCTGGCACCCACATCGACGCTTACGCATGATCGAATTCGCCGCCTTCGTCGACTATGCGCCCACAGCCGCGCTGGCGGTGGTGATGGTGACGGCGGGGGTATTGTGCGAACTGCGCCACCGGCGCGCCCGCCATGGGTTCAAACGCGTGGTTGGCGCGCAGGCCGAACGCATGGCCTCCCTCGAACGCGACTTGGCGGCGCTGTTGAGCTGCTCGCGAGGCATGGCTGAGCGACTGGCCACGAGCGAAGGCCAGCAGCGGCGTCTGCAGACTCAGCTCGACAAATTACACAGCGCCGATGATCAACAGCTCGCCGTTCAGCACGCCATGAAGCTTCTGAACAGCGGTGTAGATCTCAAGAATGTGACCGATCTGTGCGAACTCAGCGAAGGCGAGGTCGAAATTCTGCAGAATCTGGCGCGACATCGACAAGCAGCCTGAAGCGGGTCGTGCCGGGCCGGAGTGGTTGCGGTCGATGGGCAGCCACGCGGCCGCGAAGATTGGCGTGCGAGACGCGCACTATCCTTTGATTCCGGTACAATGCGCCGCCGCCAGCCCTGAGGTCGTGTAACAAGGCAGCGCGGCGTTATGCTTAAGCAGAATTCGGAGAGGTGGCCGAGCGGCTGAAGGCGCACGCCTGGAAAGTGTGTATACGGTAAAACGTATCGAGGGTTCGAATCCCTCTCTCTCCGCCAATTAAGTTATCTAAATTTTTGATAAATAAAAATAATAATGAAGACGCACAAATTCAATACCACAAAACGCCCACATTCTTGATTTGCAACTTAGGCGAGCAAAATTACCAAGCACCTTACCGCAGGAGCACTTTAGTGCTTCGCCCCGACCCTGCCTCTCCACCTCAGCTTCGATTTTTTTCCGCTTTTCCGACCGTTTGTAATCGAATTGCTGGTTAAAACGAAGCCGCCTTCAGGCGGCTTCCTGCTTACCGCGAGCGCGCATCAGACGGCGCAATGACGCGGGCGTCAGGATGAATGCAAACGCCCCGCTTAGCGGGGCGCGCTAACGCACATACACACAGCTTGTTGTCGCACATATTGTCGTGGCCCGGTTCCCGGAAGGTCGCTGAGAGGACAGCCTTCTTAAAGCCGTTCTCCAATCCGTCCTCCGCAATTCGAGATTCCGAAAATCAAACCTTAATGTCATCGAAGAGGTAATTCCATGAAAAGACAAATTCTTGCAGCAGTATTCGCCGCGTCACTCATCCCCTGGATTGGGGCTGGCGCCGAAGAAATCGTCGCCGAAAAATTGGAACTCAAGAATGGCGGTACGTTGTTCATGCATCCTGACGGTACCAGTCGAATGGTGGACGCGCATGGGAAGCAGATGGATATGGCGGACGGCATGGAGATGGAGATGAAAGATGGCCACGTCATGATGATGAAGAATAAAACGGTCTGGATGCGCCACGGGGCACCGGGCAAAGGGCAAGAAGGAATGATGAAACAAATGTAATTGCGCACGTGAGATTCCGCACGCGCGCCGGCGGGCACCACCTGCCTATCCGCGTGCCGAATCAGTCGATATAGACCGATAAACTAGATTGTGAGGCAGTCTCAGTGCGCGCTGTGATGTTCGAGACCCCAAACGCTTATAGACGGCCAAAAGCGGCACCATCGCGAAGTCATCGCGTTTCAGAGAATGCCGGATCTCTACCTTCGCCGGACGTGCGGATATTTGTAGTCGTTTCCTGATGCACGCGCGCCGCGACAAGCTTGACCGCCCAAACGCAGGCACAGTTGCGAACGTCGGTGCGCGGTGAACGCATTAAAAGCGCCGAGTCACTTGCTCGTCGCTGAGTGACCCCCGGTCGGAGCCGCGATACGCGGTCCGGAAGATCCGTTTACATTCGCAGGCACCTTGTTCGATAAGTGGCTGCGTCGACGCGTTCCATCGTCCGTCACTACGCAGTCTTTGTTCTTGCGGTCCATGCATTGCTGGTTATCGTCGAGGGGCGATGATCGCTCGGTCGAATCGGCGCCAATGGCAATCGGACTATTCACAAGAATCGCAAGGACAATCACTTTCTGAAGATTCATAATATTTCTCTGGCTCGAGTGGCGGAGCGCTCATCGTCGATTCAAGCGTTCAACGATCACTTTTAGTTATCGAAGGGATCATCGCCCCCTTAACGCGTGCTCACCGTGCGCGAGCCCACGCAAATCCGGTTCAAGGGGTCAGAGTATTCGAATCAGCGAAACGGGGTCAGGTTTATTTAAAGCGGGTAATTGGGGTCAGATGAAATTTTCTCCTTGTCTCACTAGCGTCCCAACGTTAATCGAAGAGATTCAGTTGGTTGGCTGAGTCCCGCCCATTTTCGCCATCATTTGATTTGGTAAG
>JANMJF010000494.1:0-1571 GCA_031371245.1 Pseudomonadota bacterium
CGCGAACTTCAAGGTCGACTTCCCGCTGTATCTCGATCTCTACCGCCAGAAGAAGTTGGACCTCGATCGCCTCGTCACCCGCACCTACACCATCGACGAAGCGCCGCAAGCGTTCGCCGATCTCGAGAAAGGTGTCAACGCGCGCGGTGTGATCGTCTACGCTTGAAGTGCACGCGACGTGCCCGGGGCACGGCCAGGCGCGTCGCGGAATTCCCCAGCGGACCATGAACGCCCGGCCGCCTCGATCTTCACCTCGCGTGCTGGCGCTGCATCTGTTGGCCGTCGTGCTGCTCAGCAGTCTGAGCCTGATCTACCTGGTGGCAGCGCAACCAGGCGCCAGCGCACCGGTGTCGGACGCCCGTGTGTATGTGAAGCTGGCCCTGGGTGTGAGTGAGTTCGGCGTATTCGGTCGCTATCACGATGCCGCGCATGCACCACCGCCAGCGATGGACGTTGCGCCGCTTTATCCGTGGTTCGTCGCGCAACTGATGCACTCCGACGGTGCCCTGCGCGACAGTCTGCGCTGCGCCATGACCCGTCGCGCCACAGACGCGCCGCCCTGCCCGCAACGCTACGCGCGCCTGGTACATGTGCAGACCGGCCTGCTGGCCGTCACGCTCACGCTGTTATGGGCGACTGCTCTGGTCTGGACCGCGCGGCCGTTATGCGCCTGGCTGGCGTGGCTGCTGGCATTGGCCGCCGGCATCGTGCCGGAATACGCGCCGGTCTATCTCACCGAGGCCCTGACCCTACCGCTCGGCGGACTGTTCACCTTGGCGCTGGCATTGCTCATCAAACGCCGTCACGTCGCGCTGTCGGCCGTGATCGCTGGCCTGGCACTGGGTCTTTTGGCGCTGACGCGCCCGTCGTTCTGGTATCTGCTGCTCGCCATCGCCGTCGTTACAGTGGCGCTGGCGCTGCTGCCGCGTTGGCGTCATTACAGCGCGCCCCTCGCGTTGCTGTGTGTGATGGGCGCTGTCGTCACCGCGCCGTGGCTGCTGCGTAACCATGCCCAGTTCGATCGCGTCGCCCTCAGTGGCGGCGACTACGGCGGCCGCTCACTCATGCAGCGTCTGGCCTACAACGACATGACGCTAGCCGAATTCGCAGCGGCCTTTATCTACTGGCTGCCCGACTGGGGGGACTCGCTGGCGAGAACACTGCTGCCGTCATCCTCCTATGTGCGCTTAGGCTGGGATGACCGGCAAACTTTCTACCGTCAGGGTGTGGCGCGCATGCGTGCGGACATGCAGGCCGGCCTGGTGCAGAGCGAGGTCGCTACCCTGCTGCGCGACGAAGTGCTGGCCCATCCCCTGCGCCACGGGCGCGCGACATTGGCGTTGGCCTGGCGCGGCATTTTCATCGGCAAGACCTGGGGCGTCGTGGCCTGGCTGTGCGCGACGGTCGCTTTGTGGCGCGGCTGGCGCGCACGCCAGCACGACTATCTGCTGCTGTGTCTGCCGGCCGGGTTCCTGTGTCTGTTCCAGGCCGCGGTCTCGGTCAGCATTCCACGCTACAACCTTCTGCTGCTGCCGCTGCTGGCACTGGCCATGGCGCAACAGCTTGAACCG
>JANMJF010000454.1:0-3969 GCA_031371245.1 Pseudomonadota bacterium
GGGCCGGGCATGATGGTGCCAGAGTTCGACAAGGTGGTGTTCAACGAAGCGGTTGGCGTGGTGCACGGGCCGGTTAAAACCCAGTTCGGCTATCACTTGCTCGAGATCACCAGCCGTAGCGCTTGAATCGCAGTGCCAAGCCGGGCCAGGCCCTTGGTCCGGCTTTTCTGGACAGGCGCTTTCAACCACTCACCATGGTCGCTTCGATGTCGCTGCTGATCAGCTCCAGCACCGTACCGTCCGGGTCTTTGAAACACACCACTCCAATCTTGGAACCACGCGGGCCGTCAAACATATTGAGCGGTGCGATGAACTCGACGTCCAACGCCTGCAATTTTTCATAGACCGACGTGATGTCGTCGACCAGGAAGGCGATGCGGCAGATGCCGAGGTTATTGAGGGTGGGATAGGGTTTGCCCTGGTGGGGCGGGTCGACGAATTGGACCAGGTCGAGCACCGGCGCATTGGGGTCGTCGTTTAAGCGCATGAACACGCCGCGCAGCTGTTTGACCGCCAGCCCGAGTGCGACGCCGATGCCTGGCTCGCCGCCACCGAGCATGAAATCGCCGACCTTCGTGAAGCCGATACGCTCGTAAAACTGGATTGAGCGCTCCATGTCGCTGACGCAGATGTTGACGTGGAAGAAGCGTTTGAACATGGAAGGTATCTCCTGGTTGTGTGAGGCGAGTCATGCCACGCCGGGCGGCGCGACAGTGAATCTCGCCCGCCATCATGCCTGGCGTGCGCCGGCTGGTCGCCGACACTTTGGGGAATCATCGGATAGCGCGGGGGATTGAAACAGTCGCTGCCTATCCGCAGCGCTGCCGAAGCTGCGCGCGGCAGTTCCGCGTCACTATGCAAGCGAGTGAAGCTATGATCGAGTCCCTGCTGAGCGCCGAACAAAGGCAATTCCGCGACACCTTGCGCGCCTGGGTCGAGCGCGAGATCCCCAAAGCTGCCGCGCGCGAGGCCGAACGTATCGACGGCAACTACCCGCACCATCTGTTCGACAAGCTGGCTGAGGGCGGCTACCACGCCACCGGCGTGCCGAAGGAATACGGCGGCATGGGTGCGAACCTCGTCACCCAGTTGATCCAGGCCCGCGAACTTTCACGGTCGCTTGCCGGCATGATCTGGATCTGGGGTTCGACCTCGTTCGCCGGCGCGAACTCCATCGGTCTCTACGGCAGCGAGCAACAGAAGCGCACCCTGTTGCCGCAGATCGCGGCCGGCAAACTCAAGGTCACCATTGGCTTCACCGAAGCAGGCGGCGGCACCGATCTGCTGGGCGCAATGCGCACCACCGCGAGCAAGGTCGACGGCGGCTGGCTGGTCAACGGCGCCAAAAAGTGGTGCAGCTCGGCCCACGTCTCGGACTATGTGCTGCTCCTCGCGCGCACCGACACGCAAGTCGCGCGCAAGCACCACGGCGTATCGTTATTGCTGCTGTCACCGCGAGCACAAGGTGTCAGCTTGAGCCCGCTGACCACGCTCGGCATGCGCGGCCTTGGCACCTTCGACATGACGCTGGACAAGGTCTTCGTGCCTGACGAGTTTCTACTCGGTGAGCCGAATCGGGCCTGGACCATGTTGCTGCCGACGCTCGCCAACGAACGCATGCTCTTGCTGGGCACCTGCCTCGGCATCCTCGACGGCGTACTTGAGGATGTGCTTGCCTACATCAAGACCCGCGAGGCCTTCGGCAAGACCATCGGCAGCTTTCAGGCCGTACAGCACCATGTCGCCAACATTGCGATGGCGCGGCACCAGGTCGAGCTGGTCGGCTTCGATGCCGCGTTCAAGGCCGACGCCGGCCAGGACACCTTCATGGAAGTCACCATGGGCAAGGTGATCGCCTCCGAGCATGCGGTTAACGGCGCCGATCTCGGCCTCCAGATCTTCGGCGGCATGGGCTATTCCGGCGACAATGACATGCAGCGCTACTGGCGCGATGCACGGCTGATGCGTTTCAGCCCGATCACCAACGAGATGGCGCGCAATCTGGTGGCCGAGCGCTTCGGCCTGCCGCGCTCGTTCTAAGGACCCTGGTCAGAATTATCTCGTCAACACCGGGGACGGCTGATTCCACACTGGCGCCCTGCTGGTGCGTAACGACGACGGCGGATTCTTGTTCCTGAGTCGCATCAAGGACATGCTCAAGGTCGGCGGCGAGAATGTCGCCGCCGCCGAAATCGAAGGGCAGCTGCTCACCCACCCGGCAGTGCGGCTGGTCGCGGTGGTCGCGGCGCCGGACCGCTACCCTGGCGATGTGCCGGCTGCATTCGTCGAAGAGTGACCGATGTCAGGCACGAAGATTCGCAAGGTGGCGCTACGCGAGCAGATCAAAGACGAGTTGGCGCGGGCGCAGTAGCACGACAGGCCTGCGCCAGGACGAAGGCTGGCTCTGTTGCTATTTTTTCTTGGCCCATTCAGCTAGCTCTTCTAGGTCTTTCATGATGGGTAGCTTGGTCGCTTTTCCGAACTCTTCGATGTTCATGCTGCCGCTGTCTACGAGAGTTATGGCGTACTTGCATACCTCGCTCTTCGATCCATTGCTGAACTGTCGACTAATCGCAGCTTCGCCGGTTTTCTGGACCGACGCATAGTAAGAGCGTTCGACTGCGTCACGCTCGGCCGGATCTTCCAATTGGCTTAAGCGCACTTCCATATATTTCGTAGCAGCGTCGTAGTACTTGGCGTTTTCTTTTTGCCATTTCTGTTGATACTCAAGCGGAGTTTCGCTACGCCCCATATCGCCCAAGCAATCGCGGCCTAGACGACCCACGACAAAGTTCTGGGTAGCTACAAAGGCGGCAGAAGAATCACGTGATTTAGACCCGGCTTGGCCGACAATATCGTCGGCCGTAGCGCCGACGCTGACCAGGGCGATCAACAATGTGCTGCTAAGGACCCTAATGCGTCGGTTCATTTAACTTTACCTTTTCAATGCTGCGTAACCGCGGCTGTACTTCGAGCCCTTCATCGATAAGGTCCCGATCTTGGCCGAGACAGGCCGCGATAGCGCGTGCGCCGCGCTGATAATAAGCGCGAACGAGCGCGGCACCAATACCGCGATCAGCGCCAGTTACGCGAACACAAGCTTGGTACTCTCTTTCTCGAACTGAACGAAGCGATCTTCGCCGCACGCGAAGAAGAGGCCGCTCGGGCGGTACTGTAGTTGGCCGCGAGCGCCTGTAGGTCGTTGAACCAGATGACACCCAATAACGTCCGCCCCATTTGGCTTGGTCGAACTTTACACCCCTCGGCGGGTACACTCGTACTGACCAATACCCCCAACAGGAACACCCCCCGTGATCAAGCGCAAACAGCGACTACCTATGCTTAACCTTGCCGAGTTGTCGGTCGAGGATCGCGAAGCGGTCGAGAAAAATTCTATGAATGGCAAGCTCTTTAATATCTTCCGGGTGCTGGCCAATCACCCCAAGCTGGTGAAGCGCTGGACGCCCTTTGCCGGACACATACTCTCCAAGCAGACCTTGGTTTTCCGCGAGCGCGAAATGCTGATCCTGCGCATCGGCTGGTTGAACCAGGCCGAATACGAGTTCGCTCAACATGAATTGATCGCCCTGCGAGGTGGCCTCACCGCCGCTGAAATCGAACAGATCAAAAGCGGGCCGCAGGGTCAGTGGAACGTCCACGATGCCGCGCTGCTGCAGGCGGCCGACGATTTGTTCGAGAACTCAGTGGTGTCCGATGCGACGTGGACCGAGCTGGCCAAAACTTACTCAACCCAGCAGATGATGGACGTGGTTTTCACCGTCGGGCAGTACAACCTGGTGTCCTGGGCGCTGAACAGTTTCGGCGTGCCGCTCGACGATTTCCTGCCAGGCGGCAGTAAATCGGGCTGATGCGTGGGTGGCGGAGCAGGTCAGCGGCATGTGCGAGGTGCCGATCGTGTTTCCGCAAGGTGGCGGACATCCGGCCGGCTGGACGCCGGCGCAGGCGTTG
>JANMJF010000473.1:0-4716 GCA_031371245.1 Pseudomonadota bacterium
GGGGGGGGCTTATGCGCGTTTGTATTCGGCGGGTTTCGAAGAGCTGGCGGAGGCCCTCCCCGTGTAGCGAATTCATTCGCCCACTCTTGCCCTGTGGGTCCGACTTCAATCGGACATTCTCTTGCGGGGACGGGGCTTGAACCTCGCGACCTGTGCCAGCAAGCGCTTCACATCCAATTGGGCGTGCCCATAGCGCAGATGCCCATAGAGCTTCGTGATCGCCCGCACCTCGTTCGCTAAATCGCCACGCATTCTCACCACGCGCTCCGCATAGGCCAGCGGTGCCTCGGTCGCGCCGCGCGCTAAGCCGATGCGCGCGAGCTTGGCGCAGAACGCCTCATAGGCCGCGCTGACCGGATCGCGCAGGGCGCGGCTGGTGCGCCACAGCAGCATGGCCAGCGCCGTCGTCATCAGCGCCAGCGCGATGGTCAGCGCGATCACCAGCGTGCCGTAATCGATGTCCTCGAAACCCAGGGTGTCGAACAAACTGCGCTGCTGCTGGGTGGTATAACCCAGCACCCATTGATTCCAGCCATAGGTGGCGGCGTCGACAGCATCGCGCAGTTGTGTCCAGAAGCGCCCGCTCAGGCCCTCACGACCAAAGCCTCGGTTCGGCGCGCCACGCGGGCTGGCGTCGGCGAAACCCAGCGATACCCGCTCGGGCGCGACCGCCGCAGTCGGGTCAATGCGTACCCAGCCGCGCTCGTGCAGATAGACCTCGGCCCAGGCGTGGGCATCGCGCTGGCGCACGACCATGTAGTCGCCCACCGCGTTGTATTCGCCGCCCTGATAACCCGTCACGACCCGCGCCGGAATGCCGGCCGCGCGCATCAGGATCACGAAGCTCGACGCGAAATGTTCACAAAAGCCTTCGTGGGTGATGAACAGGAAATCGTCGACGGTGTCACCCGGCAGGGTCGGTGGCGTCAAGGAATAGTAGAACTTCCCGGCGCGGAAAAAGCCGAGCGCGCGCGCGATGATGTCGCCGGCCGCAGGCGATTGTTTGCGCCACGCTTCGGCCAAGGCGCGGGCGCGGGGATGGAAGCCCGCAGGCAGCGCCAGGGCGGCACTGCGCTCGGCCTCGCTGAGTTCCAGCATGGGATAGTCAAGCGTGGATTCGAGGTCGTACCGCAGTCGCGTGCGCACTGGCTGCGCACTCTTCAGCGCGTAGTCGGCAGTCTGGATGATGTCCTTGTCCCTGCCCGTCACGACATCAAGGCCAAGCAGCCAGCGTTTGCGGTGCGGTTCGAGTGTGACGGTATAAAAATAACGCTGACCCTGGTGTTCGACCGGCGCTGGACGATCCGGGAAAGCGCCCACCTGCCAGGTGCGGCCATCGCTATGCCACAACACCGGGCCACGCCAGTAGCGTGAGCGGGCGCGCGGCTCGGGGCCATGGAATTGCACGCGGAAGGCGATGTCGTTCGACAGGCCGAGGCGCGTGATCTCGCCGACCGTCATGGTGTCGCTCAAACCCGTCACCGCATCGAAGGCGTCCTCGGGTAAACCCCACAAGGGCGCGGGTAGGCGTGGGAATAACAGGAACGCAACCAGCATCACGGGCACGGCCTGGACGATCATGGATGTCGACAGGCGCAGCATCGCGCCAGCGTGGCGATAAGCCGGCGGCGTGTTGTACTGGATCAGCACCATGGTCGTCGCCACCACCACGCCCAGCATGTACAGGGCGGTCGGAATGGTTTGCGAGTAGAAGAAGTTGGTGACCACCAGGAAGTAACACAGGAAGGTCACCACGTAATAATCGCGCGGACTGCGCATTTCGAGCAGCTTCAGGCCCAACAATGCCGCCAGCAGTTCGACGCCGGAGTCGCGGCCGAGTTTGCCGCGATAGGCGATGTAGATAGTGACGAAGGCCGCGATCGCGAGCAGCTGTTTGGCCAGCCACAACACACGATGTTCGCGGTCGGGCAAGGGCAGGCGATCCTGCGCACCGAGATAGCGCCATAGGCAGGCGACTACGAAGCCGACATCGAGCAGCAACGGAAAGCGCGCCACATGGGGCACGAGCGCGAGCAGCAGCACGGCCGTGACCCACAACACTTCGTGGGCGCTCAAGGCCGGCTGGGTCATGGCTGTGGGTCGAACAAGGCCAGTGCGCGCAGGCAATCGTCGCGATGTTCGCGACCCTGACCGAAGCCGCGCGACAGGCCTGGCAGTTCAAGCGCAAAACTATGACCGGCCGCGCTCGCGTCGAGTACCCAGCGACACAGTTGCGCAACGCGGGCCTCCACACCACGCAAACTGTCGACTGCCGACCACGACAGCACGATGCGCGCCGCGCCCTGACCGTGAAAGCGCTTGATCATCACTTCGCGTTCCTGGGCCAGGGTCTTCCAGGCGATAGCGCGCACCGGATCACCGGCCGCATAGGGTCTCAATCCAGCGAATTCGTCGCTGCCCAGGCCATGGTGCTCGGCCTTGCCGCTGATGGTGGTGATGGCATGGGGCAGCGGCAGATGACCGCGTGGCGCGGGATAGACCAGACAGCGCGCAGGGTCGTCGAAATAGGCCCACGCGCGCAGAATGCCGAGCGGATAGACGCTCTGCACGCGCAGTCTGCCGAGCGTGAGCCAGCCGCGTCGTTGCGTGACACAACGCAGCTGCACGCTGACCAGGCTGGCACCGGGCACAGAGAGTTCTACCTGATAGCGTTGGTTAAAGCGCCGCGCGTCACGCGCCATGCCCACCGGCCACGGACCGACTTCCAGTCGCAGCCGTGGCAGACGCGCGGGATTGTCGAAGTGGCATTCGAATACCGCGTCGGCGCCGACGAATACCGGTGCCGCGCGGGCGCCGTGGTAGGCCAGCCCGGTGAGATTGCGACAGGTGTGCAGCATCGCGACCAGCAGCAGGCCGAACATCAGAAAAGCCAGCAGATAGCCCAGCGCATTGTCGTAATTGATGGCGCCTACCAGGATCACCAACAACATGGCGCCGAAGGTCGCACCACTCGCATTGGGCAAGATGTAGACGCGCAAGCGGTCGAGGCGTTGCGGCGCGGCGGGCGCGGCGAGCGCCATCACGGGATCGGCACGGCGCTTAACAATTGTTCGCGTACAAAGCCGGCATCGACGCCGCGCGTGGTGTCGACCGGGCGCAGACGATGCACCGCCACGCTCGGCAATACCGCCTGAATATCGTCCGGCAGGACATGGCTACGACCATCGATCAGGGCCCAGGCACGCGCCGCGCGCAACAGCGCGAGCCCGGCGCGCGGCGACAGCCCACAGCCGAACTGCGGCGCACGACGGCTGTAGTCAAGCAAGTCCTGCACATAGTCCAGCAGCGCATCACTGACGTGCACACCATCGACCTTGTCCTGCAGGCCCAGCAATTCTTGGTGGCCGAGGACCGGCGCCAGTTCCGACAACGCCACCCGCCGGTCGGAAGCCGACAGCAAGGCGCGCTCGGCGCGGCGGTCGGGATAGCCGAGCGAAATACACATCAGAAAGCGATCGAGCTGCGATTCCGGTAAAGGGAAGGTGCCGATCTGGTCGCTGGGATTCTGGGTGGCGATGACGAAGAACGGCTGTGGCAGCCCATGGGTTTCGTTTTCGATGGTGACTTGGCGCTCTTCCATCGCCTCCAGCAGCGCGCTCTGCGCGCGCGGCGTGGCGCGGTTGATCTCGTCGGCCAGCACCACATGGCTAAAGATCGGGCCGGGATGAAACGTGAAGCGTGCCGCCTCCCGTTCATAGACATAAACACCGAGCACATCGGCCGGCAGCAGATCGCTGGTGAACTGGATACGTTTGAAATCGACACCCAGGAGACGCGCCAGCAGATGCGCCAGGGTAGTTTTGCCGACGCCTGGCAGGTCTTCGATAAGCAAATGGCCGCGCGCCAGCAGGCAGGCCAGGGCCAGACGGATCTCGGCCGATTTGCCGAACACCACTTGCTCGGCGGTCTTGATCACCCCCGCTAGCCGCATGCGTAGAGCGTCTCCCGCAGCGCTCGCGCGCAGACGCGGTTCAATGACTTGTTCGATGGGGCGTTGTGACACGACATCCTCGCTAAGTGGGGCTGACTGGACCGTCCGGCGCGACTACAGCGGCTATCCGCCTGGCGCCGCGCTCAAGTTATCGGCGCAATTTCCGTTGATCTGGACTCGGAGTTCGGCTCAACCCTGCGCCCGAGCGACAGCTTAAACAAGCTGACTACCGTGCGCGAGCCACCCCGCAGGCCGCGCGGACACCTTAAGGAAGACCGTTGCGATAGCGTCAGCGGCGATCAAAGGAAGGCAATGAACAAATACGATTTCGTCGTCATCGGCAGCGGCCCGGCCGGTCAGAAGGCCGCAATTCAAGCGGCCAAGCTTGGCCGCAGCGTGGCTCTGGTCGAGCGCTCGTTTTCCATCGGTGGGGCCTGCGTGCATACCGGCACCATTCCCAGCAAAACGCTGCGCGAAGCGGTGTTGTACTTGTCCGGCTGGCGTCAGCGCGGGTTCTACGGGCGCAGTTATCGGGTCAAGGAGCGCATCACCGCCGAGGACTTAATGCAGCGTCTGGACATTACCATCCGCCACGAAATCGAGGTGCTGATGCACAAGCTGCATCGCAATTTTGTCGACACCATCGCCGGCAATGCAGTCTTTGAGTCGCCCCATGTATTGCGTATCGAGACCGGCACCGACGAGGTGCGGATGATCGAAGCCGATAAAATTTTGATCGCGACCGGTTCGCGTCCCGTGCAGCC
>JANMJF010000486.1:0-1782 GCA_031371245.1 Pseudomonadota bacterium
GCCGCTGCTCATGCAGAGTGTCATTGCGGACTATGGTTGGCGCATGGGCTTTGTGACGCTGGCCGTGCTCGCGCTCGCGCCGTGGCCGCTGGTCTATTTCTGGCTGAAGCCGCGCGCTGGCCAGGTCGATCTCGATACTGGCGCCAATGTGCCAGGCATGGGCCGTCGTGAGGCATTACGCACGCGCACTTTTTGGACCCTCGCCATCGGCTTTGCCGCGACTGCCGTGGCCTGTTCGGCCTTGGTGGTGCACATGGTGCCGATGCTGCGCGACGCCGGTCTCGAGCCAGGCCATGCCGCGCGTGTCGCCTCGTTGATCGGCATCGGTGTGATCGTCGCTCGCCTCGGCATCGGCTGGCTGGTGGATTACATGTTCGCGCCCTATGTGGCGGCGGCCATCTTCCTGGTCACTGCCGGCGGTTGTGCGCTGCTCATGATCGCTGGTGCTGTGGCTGCGCCGCAGGCCGCTATCCTGATCGGTTTCGCGCTCGGTGCGGAAGTCGATCTGCTGGCCTTTCTGACCTCACGCTATTTCGGTCTGCGCCACTATGGCTTCATTTACGCGCCGCTCTATGCGAGCTTCTGGCTATCGAGTTCCTTAGGCCCGGCCATGGCCGGGCGTTTGTTCGATCGCTATGGCGATTACCAGGCGACCTTGGCGGCGGTTAGCGCATTGATGGTGTTCGGTGCCTTGGCCAGCGTGTCGCTGCCGAGATACCGCGCGGCCTAAGCGACTCTTCTCCCTGTAGGTCCGACTGAAGTCGGACCTACAGAAGATCAGCAGGAAAGCCCTCAGCCCGCGCGCTGGTCGAGGAAATCGCAGGCGGTCTTGGCGCGCACATCTTCGATGCTCACACCGGGGAACAACTCCTTCAGCGCGAGGCCCTTGCCTGGGATGACGTCGAACACGCACAGCTCGGTGATGATCATGCTGACCACGCCCTTGCCGGTGATCGGCAGGCTGCATTGTTTCAGCACTTTCGAGCTGCCGTCCTTGGCGGTGTGCTCCATCAAGACGATGACCTTCTTCACGCCCGACACCAGGTCCATCGCACCGCCCGGGCCCTTGACCATCTTGCCCGGCACCATGAAGTTGGCCAGATCACCGTTCTCGGCCACTTCCAGGCCACCGAGTATCGACAGGTTGATATGGCCACCGCGAATCCTCGCGAACGAGTCTGCGCTGGAGAAGATGCTCGCGCCGGGCAGGGCGGTGATGGTCTGTTTGCCGGCATTGACCAGATCCGCGTCGACATCGGCTTCTGCGGGGAAGGGTCCGATACCGAGCAAGCCGTTCTCGGACTGTAGCGTGACCGTGATGCCGTCGGGAATGAAGTTCGCGACCAGGGTCGGGATGCCGATGCCTAAGTTCACGTAGTAGCCGTCGCGCAATTCCTGCGCAGCGCGTTGGGCCATCATGGCGCGTTCCGGTGAGTCCTTCTTGGCGCCGCTGCCGGCGACGGTACGGAATTCGATGCGCTTCTCGTAGTTGACGCCTTGAATGATGCGGTCGACGTAGATCCCCGGGGTGTGGATCTGATCGGGGTCGAGTTCGCCGGCTTCGACCAGTTCTTCGACTTCGGCGATGCAAACCTTGCCGCAGGTTGCGACCATCGGATTGAAGTTGCGCGCGGTCTTGCGATAGACGAGGTTGCCGGCCTTGTCGCCCTTCCAGGCTTTGACGATGGCGACGTCGGCGGTGATGCCTTCTTCCAACACGTACTCGACACCGTTGAAGACCTTGGTCTCCTTGCCTTCGGCGAGTTTGGTGCCGGCCGCCGT
>JANMJF010000502.1:0-3410 GCA_031371245.1 Pseudomonadota bacterium
TGCAGGGGATCGTCCCAGGTAAAGGGCGTCCACTGTGCGGGATTGTCGTTGCGGCTGCCGACGATCAATCGGCGCGACTGCGGTATCGACATGATGGCAGACATGATGATTCCCCTAGTGTTGGCGGCGTGTGGAATTCACTTGCCGTTAGAAAGCGGGCTTAACTCCCGATCTGCGGAACCACGCCTGAAGTGGGCGGCGCCCCCGCTCGTAAGTGTCGGCGCATCGCGCCGTAGCCGCAAGTCTGCCCGCGCAGGTAGGTAATTTTTCGCAGTTCAGCGTGGCCGCTGAATCTTCGTCGGGCAGCACTATTGTGACGACCGGCTCACCCCCGTCGCCCGGCGCTACTATCAGCTTGAGCGTAGTAGTAACCGCCTGCCCGACCTCTCCGTCGCGTGGGACACGCGCCAGGTCATACAGGAGTTGTGCACTGCCTCCGGTTTGCGCTCTCACGGCGTGGGCCGCCATGAACACCACATCCCATAGGCGCCCCGATTCGTCCTGCGGTGTCTGCTTTGCGGAGTCCATTGCCGAGCCAAAAAGGTCGCTTGTATTTCCTATCCACAAGCGGGCTTCGATATTGGCTTCGAAAGCGCTTTGACCGATTGGATCGTTAAGCATCGGGCGAAGTGGCGGCGGGCTAGGCAAACGCTCAGCCCTGTGGTTTTCACTTCCTGATCCGCACCTTGCGATTTCCGAGAGGTTCGTCTCCTTATCCAGAGACCAGCGAGTTATTGATCACCGCAGATTGCGGGGGTAGCAACGGCTACTGCACGCGGCTGTGGAAACTTGAACTGCAGGGGCGTGCTGACGAACTGCAGTTGCCGATCACGGTGTGCCACTTTCCGCCAGGTACGAGTAAATGGAACAAGATTGAGCATCGGCTGTCCTCGTTCTCCCATCAGTTCGCGACGATCCCCTAAGTCCGACAGGCTCCTGGCTCGTCCGCTGAGTGCGCCGACTTAGCTGAAGTTTGGCAGACGATAGAAGCCCAAGTCTCTCGGCTCTCGCTGCGGCGCGGGCGACCATCGGCATGGCTTGCACCGTGTAACAAATTCACGGGCGCTGTCGTTGCCGTTGCAGCAGTTTCTGCGCGGGCACCACCACCGCCAGGGACATCACTATGTTCGGGATGAGCAGCAGCGGCACCAGGAGTTGTAGGAACGACGGCGGTCCGAATACCAGGAACGGCGCGCACGCGCTGCTCGCGACTATCGCACCATAGCGGCCGATGCGCGTGGCGCGCGCGACAGGTTTTGTGGACCGCAGTCGCCACAGCGTCAGCCATAACACGGCAGGGGACACGACGATCCCTAGGTTGCCCAACAGTTGCACGAAGTCCACCGGATTATCGCGGGCAAGCCCGACCGGAAACAGCGTATGCAGGGCTGTCAGTGCCTGCGAAGCGCCCAGCACGGCGAGCAATGCGCCGGGCAGCACTCGTCCCGGTCGCCAGGCCTGATCACGCGCGAACTCGCACCACAGTATCCACCCGCCGAGCGCGGTCATTAGCAACATCGCCAATGGGCTCGCCGTATTCCAGTACAGCCACTGCGGTTCGTCGGCGCGCACGTCGAGGGTCAGGTGCCAGGCATCGGTGCCGATTCGCATGGGCACGACGAACAGGCGCGAACGGTAGCGGTCGCTCGCGTCAACATTCATCAGTTGGAAGCAATCCTTACCTGGAATGCGGTCGGGCACGGAAACGAGATTGGGGTCGCGGGGTCCATCGGATCGACACACATCGCCGTGATCCCAGCGGATGAGCGTCCCGGCGCCGTCGTGGAAAAGCCAGCTCGTTTCGGCGAATCCCGCCGTCGCCTGCGCGGGTGCGAGTTGCAACAGGAGGCATATCCCGAGCAGTAGTCGCGTTTCACGCGAGCTCATCGTTCACTCTTACGGTGTGGCATAGAGCACCCGATAGCGTGGCAACAGCGAGAACAAGGTCGGCAGCGAAGTGCCACCCGAGGGCGTGCCACCGAGGAATTCCGGAAAGCCGTCGCCATCGATATCGACCAGGGGCGACGCGCTGCCTTCGCCTTCGGCAACGATGAGCGGCGTGTTAGCGCTGCCCGGCTCGAGGTACAGGGTCCCTATGAGGTATTCGCCGACCACGCAATCGGGCGCGGTGATTAGCAAAGCCGAGCCCCGCGGCGTAGCGAGCCGGAAGAACGTGAAATCGTCAGGCGCGCGGGTGACACCTGGCGTAAACCAGGTGCATATCCAGTCGCCAGCGTAATCACCATGCGCCCGATAGGTTTCGCCGGCCCGCCGCAGATAAAGCGCGTTGGCCCGTTTGCGATCGGCGTGCTGGCCCGGCAGACTTCGCCAGTGCTGCGGCGGCAAGGGTCGAGAAGTGAACAGCAATTGGCCGTAGCGCGGCAGTTCGTTCTCGGTCGCGACGGAAATGATTGCGCCTACCGGCCCCGGTGCCACCGTGGTTACGACCGCCGGCACTTCGCCCATGGATCCGAACACGAAGCCATGCAGTCCACGCTCGATACGCAATCTCCGCGCGTCCGGTGTCTGCGTCTCGTCACTCGCAAGAAAACGTGCGGACGTCGGACTGTTGTCACGCACGCCCAGCAGCAGCACGGTATCGGCCAGATCATGCGCGCCGCCTTCGGGCGTCGATTTTCTGATCGTCCCGTCGGTCTCCAAGGGAAAGAAGCGCTGGCGCGCGAACGCAACGGCGCGCGCCACATGTTCGTCGGGGTGGCTGGCGAGTTGACGCAACACCGGTGACGCCGCGGCGGGCAACAGGGCAAGTTGCGACAGATAACCTAACGTGTTGTGGAGCGTAGGCGGTGGCAGCGTGGCGAGATGCGCGATCACGCAGTCGACCACGTCGGCGGCGCGCGGGCCAACCTCCAGCAGATATTGGGCGGCGCCCACGCTGACGTCTGAGCGCGAATCGGTTAGCAGTTCACACAGTTTGGCATGGCCCCGCCGCCCCGCCTGCCCCAGCGCCCGCAGCAAGCCGCTGAGCTCGTTCGGATCGGCGCTTGCGCCGCGAATCACTGCGTCCACCGTGGTCGGCGATGTCGCGCCTGTCATCAGCGCATGTCCCATCAGCGCGACGACTAACAGCCCCCGTGGCAAAAAACGACGATGCATAGCCCATTGTCCCACGACCGCCAGGATGACGTAATGAGGTGTTGGCGCCGGACGAGAAGTGAGCCACCCTGCCGACCCAGCACTGAGCAAGTGTTCCACAGAAGAGTCTCCTAGAAAACGCGAAGTTGAGTTGTCTTTGCGTGGCTCACCTAGAGTTCGGCACGGATGGCGAAACTGGCTCAATACATCGTCGGCGCCAACAGTCGTGTTCAGGCACTCCACCGGCGACACTGCACCCCACGCTAGCGAGGATCCCCACCATGCATGAAGTGCCTTTTGATTGCGGCCGCCGT
>JANMJF010000544.1:0-2229 GCA_031371245.1 Pseudomonadota bacterium
GGGGAACATTCAATGTCGACATTTCGTCGTGTAGTGACCGGCCATAATTCGGCGGGCAAATCCATCGTTGCGAGCGACAGTACCGTCAACGGTGTTGCAGTGCCAGGCCTCGCCGGCGTCTATCTCTCGACCCTGTGGGGCGCCGATCAGCCCTACAACTATCCGGACGCTGGTGGCGAGGCCACCCATCCGGCCTGGTTCCCATCCATCGGCGGCGTGCGCTTCGTCGAATTCATCCTCGCGCCCGACAGCACCCCGGTCGACACCAGCCTGTCACCGGACGAAATCGCCAGCGCCGCCAACAAGCTCTTCCCCGGCCTGCTCTCGCACTTCAACGACGAAGACCCCGGCATGCATCGCTCCGCGACTACCGACATGCTCTATGTCCTGTCGGGCCGTTGCGTGTTGGAACTGGACGACGGTTCGAAGACCGAACTCAAGCCCGGTGATGTCGTCGTGCAGAGCGGCACCATGCATCGCTGGAAGAATCCCTGGAACGAACCCTGCCGCGTGCTTGGTGCGCTGGTCGGCGCGCACATGAAGAAGTAGCTGAGGCAGAGCACAGCCCATGGAATCGATCAGCAACCGTAGTTGTATTGCCGGCATCGGCCACACCGAGTACTCACGGGATTCGGGACGCAGCGAGTTAAAACTCGCCTGCGAAGCGATCAGCGCTGCCATTGCCGACGCGGGCCTCATGCCCGCCGACATCGATGGCATCACCAAGTACACGATGGACAATAACGACCCCATCGATATCGCGCGCAACCTCGGCATTCCCGAGCTGCGCTATTTCGCCGAGGTCAACTATGGCGGTGGCGGTGGCCCGGTCGGCACCATCATGCTGGCGGCGATGGCGGTGGCCACCGGTCAGGCCAAGGCGGTGGTCGCATTTCGCGCCATGAACGAACGCTCGGGGCGCGGCACACCGCGCTTCGGCCAAGCCGCGACCACGCCGGGTGCAAGTGGCGTGGCGAGTTATCTCGCGCCTTATGGCCTGTTCAGCCCGGCGCAGATGGTAGCGCTCGCCGCGCGACGTCATATGCATCGGTATGGCACGCAGTCGCGTCACTTCGGTGAAATCGCGGTGACCTGCCGTCATCACGCCAACATGAATCCCAATGCCATGATGCATGGCCGACACATGAGCATCGAAGATCATCAAGCCTCGCGCATGATTGCCGATCCGCTGCATCTGCTCGACTGCTGTCTCGAAACCGATGGCGGTGCGGCGGTGGTGATCACCCGCGCTGATGTGGCGAAAGATCTGCGACACCCGCGTGTGTTCATAGCTGGCGGCGGTCTGGGTGCCGGACATTGGAATCATCGCTCGATCGTGAAAGACATGGACTCACCAGAAAGCGAATCCACCGTCATCGCTAAACATGTGTTCCGCGATGCTGGCATTACTCAGGCAGACATCGACGTGCTGTTCATCTATGACCATTTCACGCCCCTGGTGTTGATGGCCATCGAGGACTTCGGTTTCTGCCAACGCGGCGAAGGCAAGGACTTTGTTGCCAACGGTCGGCTGCGCTGGCCCGATGGCGAACTGCCGATGAATACCAGCGGTGGCAATCTCTCGGAAGGTTATATGCACGGCATGCAGAACGTCATCGAAGCGGTGCGCCAGTTGCGCGGCGTGGCCCGCTGTCAGGTCAAGGATGCACGCCATGCCTTCGTCTCGGCCGGTAACGCGGTGCCAACCTCGGCCATGATCCTGAGGAACGAGCTATGAGTGAGTTGTCGTTTCCTTATCCGATCCCCGAATACGGCACCGAGCCGTATTGGCAAGCCTGCAACGCAGAACGCCTAGTCATGCAACGCTGCACGGCCTGCCACAAATTCCGCTGGCACCCGGCACCGCTGTGCGTGCATTGCGCACACGATGCTTATGACTGGGCGCCACTCTCGGGTCGCGGTCGTGTGCATACCTGGACAGTCATTACCCATCCCGTGCACCCGGCGGCGGTCGCGCTGGTGCCCTATGTCGTCGTCGAAGTGGAACTCGCGGAACAGGCCAATCTACGCATGCTGAGCAATCTCATCGACTGCGATCCGCAAGCCATACAATTCGGCGCAGCCGTCACACTCGCCTTCACACAACACCCCAACGGCCAGAAGCTGCCGGTCTTTCGACTCGCTTGAGGGATCGCCCATGAGCAATCGCAAGCAACACATGCTGAGTGGCTACCGGGTGTTGGATCTCACCCGCGCGGTAGCCGGCCC
>JANMJF010000503.1:0-4046 GCA_031371245.1 Pseudomonadota bacterium
GATCCACACCACCTCACCCTGGCTATGGAGATCGAAGGGGTCGTAGAACGAACCGGGTGCGACCAAGGTCTTGACGGTAAAACCCGGCGCCGTCTGGATCGTGGGTGTCGCGAGCAGCTGGCCGAGTAAGGCATCGAGTTCTTCGGCCGCCCGCACCGGTGTTGCGCAGAACAACCCCAACAAGCAGAAGCGAAGGATATTTTTGCTAGCGTGGGACACGTCGACCTCCAAGGGTCTATTGCGCGCGCACTTCGACGATGAAGCCATCGGGCAGCTCGCGCTTGCCATAAATGAAGTCGCCATTGATATCACTGATCAACAACCGATTGCCGGCAAAGCGCAATCCCCAGGGATTGATCAAGCCACTGACGACGAGCTCTCGATGGCCATCGGCGCTGAAGCGATAAACCTTGCCATCGGCGCGCAGGGCCTGGCTCTGCGGTACCGGGATCTCGAACGAACCGACATCGACAACAAACAGCTGCCCGCCGTAGGCGCCAAAACCGGGAGGTGCGATGTCGAGTCCTCCAAACATCGTGCCACCTTCCGCGACGGCCTTGTCGACAATCGTGCCATCGGCCATCACGCGCAGCACCGCCGTGCCGGTGGCTGCGTACAGGCCACCGCGTACCACCGTCACCAGCAGCGACTTACCGTCCAGGGCAAAGCGTAGATACAACGGCGCGCCGTGGCGCTTCTCGTCGAAGCTCGTGAAAGGTGTGCATTGGCCATCGGCACTGACGGTATAAATAGTGCCGTTAGAGCTTGTGATCGCATAGAGCTTGTTGCCAAACGGGCTTCCTGGCGGCGCAAAGCCGGCATCGACGCCGGTACCGCTGACCCGCTTCGCGTCCAGCGCTGGCAGCGTGCAAAACACGCTGACCGCGAAGCCTGCCTGTGGGTTGATACGTTGAATGACATAGTTTTCGAGCTGGTGTTCAGATCCGATTTGCGGTTGCGACAGCGCAAATATCTGCCCGCCGTAGGCGCCGAAATCGGCTGGTGCGATGTCGAAGCCGGCGCTGACAGGTGTCATCTTGTCGGCATCGACCAAGACCGTGACCCGGCCCTTAGCGTCGACTGACAGCATGCGACTGCCCTTGTCGCCCACCACCTTGCCGTCGTCGTTCAACCACACGGCACCATCTTTTTCATGCATGACCAGCGGGTCGTAAAGTTCACCCGGCGGCACCAGCACCTTGGCGGTGAAGCCGGCGGCGGGTTGGATGTCGAGCTTCAATAACCGCGCAAGCATATCGGTCAACTGATCGGCCGCCGTGGCAGCCTCGGCCATTACGGCCAGTGCCACCAACACACCCCATTTGATCCTCTGCATGATGTTGTTGCTCCAAAGTTGTCATCGGCACGAATTAGAGTTCAGGTTGACTACTTGCATTGTGTTGCGCAGCTAGCGCAAAAATCGGGAAACAATCCCGGCGCGTCGAAACAAATACATAGGGCGACACGGTGGCGAAGGACAGCTGCAAACTGCCGATCGAAAAGAACACAGCCGAACCGATCCGACGCGCGCCCATTCTTGCGTGCGAGTGCATCGAATTGCCGTTAAATGCCGAGATCCGACTTAAAGACCAGTGGACTTGCCGATCTCTCAGAAAACTGTTTGCCTCGTCCCACAACTTCATGAACGCTATGCCGGTGCGATGCTCTGGATGCAGATACACGTCGAAGTCCCAGGCCGTGCTGTCCTTCGGTAAAGGAATATAACGGCAACGAACCTCGTCTTCCTGGTAAGGGCCCAAGGTCAACCACAGGAAGCCGATGAATTGATCGGCTTGCAACGCGACCAGGCAGACTGCACCTTGCCCAAAGCGCGAGGCAATCACTGCTTGAGGACGCGGGAAGGTGTTGATAATCGGATCAGACGGCGAAATTTTCTTGACTACGATCGACGCGCCACGTCGGGCAGCCAGCCAGCGTTTTTGTGCTACCGGTTGCGCGACAAAATAATACTTGTGCAGCGCTAGGCGGTCGGCTGAGATTACGCTAAGCAATCTCGCCAGCAAATAGGCGCAGCCGTTCAAGCAACCCAATTGATCAATCGCATTTTTGAGGCGACGCACGTTCTATTCCGTTCGCTATGCAAGCGCTGTTTTCTAAGGCTCAAGGCTGCGTCAAGATGCACGCCATGCATCGCTTACGCCGTCGGTTGCGCGTCAGCTCATCAATTCTTCGCATGCGCTTGCGCAGTGAGTCGCGCACTCACCACCAGTCCGGCCACCGGTTGCGTGAACTCCTCGCGCAAGACTACCGCACCGCTGCTCAGGACGCGCAAGCCATGCTGCGCGAGGCAGCTCTCGATATAACGCGGCGCGTGACCGTAACGGCCACTGGGCTTGATCACATAGGGTGGTGACTGCACGCTTGCGGCGTGAATTTCGACCGTGAAGATCAAGAGGCCGGGCGGTTCTAGCGCGCGCGCCGCAGCAGCGAACACGCCATCAAGCGCGCCGAAATATATCAACACATCGGCGATGACAATCAAATCAAAAGCCCGCACCTGGCTGGCCAGATAGTCACCGAGTTCGGCCTTGTGCAGGGTGTCGTAGCCGCCACGCGTCGCGGCCCGCGCGAGCATATTGGCCGACAGATCGATACCGGTGAGATGCCCCGCATAGGGTGCCAGCACCGGGCCGCACAAACCGGTGCCACAGCCGCCGTCCAGGACGCGCAGGCCGCGTGCGGCGGGCATATGCGTGGCGAGCGCCGCAGCGATGTATTCAGGGCCACGATAGGCCAGGCTCTGCACCAGCTTGGTGTCGAAGTTCTCGGCATATTCATCGAAGACCGTTTCGACGAAGCCATCGGCGGCACGCGCCGGGACATCCTGCCCCGAACACGCCGCGAGCAGATGGCGGGCGACCGGGTTATGCGGCTCGGCCGCACTCCACTCGCGATAAACATCTGCGGCCTCGGCGATGCGATTCAAAGTGTAATAGGCGATACCCAGCATGCGTTTGGGTTTCTCGGCAAGCGGACCACTGACAAAAGCCCGGCAGTGATATTGCGCCGCCTCGTCGTTGTGGCCCTGACGCATGCACAGGTCACCGAGGTTGTTCAGGGCCGGCACAAACCCAGCGTCGAGCATCAGCGCGCGGCGAAAAGCGGCCTCGGCCTCGGGCAGGCGCTCGAGTCGCGCCAACACGGCGCCGAGATTGTTGCTGAGATTCGCGTCGTCAGGGTTGAGCTCGGCTGCGGCGGAAAACGCCGCCACAGCGTCGTCCAGGCGCTCAAGCTCGCTCAACACATTGCCCACATCGTTCAAGCGCTGTGCTTGCGGGGGCACGAGATCGAGGGCGCGGGCCATGAGGTCCAGGCCTTCGTCACTACGCCCGCACTGATGCTCAAGGATGCCGAAATAGTGCAGTGCTGCGTCGGCCTCGGGCTGCGCCGCGAGGATTTCCAGATAGGCATGGCGGGCTTCATCGAGACGACCCTCGCCATGCAGTTGCAACGCGTAATCGAGCGAAGACATGAGCGCAGTTCCTTGCTGTGGTGAGGTGTAGGACCGAGTACGGAACGTGTCCCTGTTTCGATACTTGTTTGCGCCTAGCGAAGAAGCTTGGCTGCGTCAGTCGGTGATTGCGGCGAGCACCAGGCTCGCCAGCATGGCGACGCGTTCAAAGTGATAACTGTCCTCCATCAAACCGGTCGAGAGCAAGACCAGCGTCAATTCGTGGGCCGGGTCAACGGTGAAACCAGTCGAACCAGCACCGAAGCCGCCAAAGGTGCGCGGTGAATTCATGACACTGAACAAGCCGGGCAGGTTGCCTTCTCCACGCACGAAGAAACCGCAGCCGATATTGGCGGGATAGGTCAGCCAGTTACGCGTGCCGCACCACATGTCGAACAGGATATTGCGCAAATCGCCGCTATGGTTGCGCGTGCAGAAGTCGAGCATGGCCGGCGACAATAGACGCACACCATCGAGCTCGCCGCCACGGCGCAGCATCTCGGCGAAGCGGTACACATCCTCGATCGTAGTCATACAGCCACCGCCCGGGATCTCGCAGCCCGGCGCGGCGAGC
>JANMJF010000554.1:0-1953 GCA_031371245.1 Pseudomonadota bacterium
TTTCGACGTGATCGCTGAAGGGTGTCAGCTGACCGGCGCTTTCCTGGGTGCGTTCGTGGCCTTTGCCGGCGATCAGGACAAAATCACCGTCGTCGGCTTGCGCCAGGGCCGTACGGATCGCGAGCGCGCGGTCGAGCAACACCGTCGCGGCAGATGGCCGGCGCATACCGGCACAGATCTCCGCAGCGATATCTGCCGCAAGTTCGTTGCGCGGATTATCGGCGGTGACGATCAGCCGATCCGCATCGCGCTCGGCGATGGCACCCATCAGCGCTCGCTTGCTGCGATCGCGACCGCCGCCGCAGCCGAATACCACCACAATGCGACGCGGTGCCAATGCGCGCAGCGTGGCCAGCATGGCCGCGAGGCTATCCGGCGTATGGGCGTAGTCGACGAATACCCGCGCGCCGCGCGCGGTCCGCCCGCACGCCTCGGCGCGGCCAGTCACACCGCGCAGTGCCGGTAATGCCTCGGCGATCGCTTCGCGTGCATAACCGGCCGCGAGCAGCAGGCCGCACACAACGAGCAAATTATCGACATTAAAATGCCCGACGAGGCGACTCGCGATACGCTTGCGCCAACCGTCGATGTCGAGCGTGAAGTGCATGCCGGTGGCCGCAGCGACGATGCTGTCGGCGCGCAAGCGCGCACGCCCATCGCGCGAAGAGCATGTCCATAGCACAAACGATGGCGGCAGTGAGCGCGCCAACTCGGCACCGAGTACATCATCGATATTGATCACCGCTGAGCGCAGTCCGGGCTGCGCGAACAAGCGGCGCTTGGCCGCACCGTAATTATCGAGATTGAGGTGGTAATCGAGATGATCGTGACCGAGATTGGTAAAGGCAGCGGCGCTGATCGCCAGTCCATCGAGGCGCTGCTGGGCGAGTGCGTGGGACGAGGCTTCGAGCGCAACCACGGTGCAGCCACGCGCGCGACAACTGGCTAGCCAGCGATTGATGGTGATGATGTCGGGCGTGGTATTGGCGAGCGGCGCGAGCTGGGCGAGCGCGCCGGCACCGAGTGTGCCGATGTAGCCCGCCGCTTCGCCCATCTGCTCGACTGCCTGGGCCAGCAGGTGCGCGACCGTGGTCTTGCCATTAGTGCCGGTGATCGCACACAGCTTGAGTGCCGCCGACGGCGTGTCGAAAAAGCGATTGGCCAGCGCACCGAGATGCTGGCGTAGATGCGGGCTGTGGAGCACCGGCACGTCCGGCCGTAGATTGCTCAGCGGTCGCTCGGCCAGCACCGCGAGCGCACCGCGTGCAATAGCCTGGGCCGCATAGCGACTGCCGTCGTCTTGGTGGCCGGCGAGCGCTATGAAACAACTACCGGCACGCACTTCACGACTGTCCAGACTCAGGTCTTCGACCTGTCTGTCGAGCGCGGTCGGCACCGTCACGATGTCGCGCAACAGTGTCGACAGTGGCACACCGTGCAGCAGCGAGGTGGCCATCATTGCGTGGCCTCCGCCGCCCGCTCGCTGTCGTGACTGGCCGCCAGCCATACTGCCTCGGGCGTCGCCTGTACCGGCTGGTCGGGCGGGATATTGAGAATACGCACTGCATCGCGCATCACACTGGCGAACACCGGCGCCGCGACCTTGCCGCCGAAGTACACGCCGCGCTGCGGTTCGTCGATGATGACGACAGCCACCAGACGCGGGTTGTCGGCCGGAATCATGCCAGCGAACAGTGACCGATAACGATGCTCGGCATAACCAGAGGTGGTCGATTTATGCACGGTGCCAGTCTTGCCCGCCACCGAATAACCCGGCACTGCGGCCAATGCACCGGTACCCTTGGTGATGACGCGCGTCAGCATGTGGCGAATCTGCTGGGCCGTCTCGGCTTGGATGATGCGCTTGCGCGGCCCTTGTTCGTCCAAGCGC
Organism: Pseudomonadota bacterium; assembly: GCA_031371245.1. Lineage (GTDB taxonomy): Bacteria > Pseudomonadota > Gammaproteobacteria > JADJYF01. Next base: position 1,892 of record JANMJF010000554.1, read on the forward strand.
ACGATGCTCAAGGGCTGCATCCAGCCATCGCTCGCCAGCACCGTGTAGGCACGCGCGAGTTG
>JANMJF010000570.1:0-2022 GCA_031371245.1 Pseudomonadota bacterium
TTTACACTCTTGAAGCGTACGTCAGCCCAGCGCGATGCCATCACACTATTTCTTCGCCGCCAACGGATTGACAAATTCGGTCTTGAAGCCAAGCTTGCGCATACCCACCAGGCAGGTCTCGCAGTCTTCTTCGATGGATCCGCCGCTCGCACCGATGCCACCGATCACATCGCCTGCTTCATCAAAAATCGGGAAGCCGCCGCCGACCATGCAGATGCGGCCATCGGTATGCTGCAAGCCGTAACCGAAAGCGCCTGGCAACATCACGTCACGCACCATGTCGGTCGGACGCTGAAAGGCGACTGCCGTCCAGGCCTTCTTGACGGCGATGTCGATGTTGGCGATACGACCCTTCTCCGGACGCAACGCGCCGCGCAGGTTGCCGCCCATGTCGACGATGCCGACTGACGACACACGCCCTATGGATTGGGCGTAGGCAATGCCTTCCTTGAGCAGAACGTCGAGTTCGGCAAGTGTCAGTTCGCGCATAGTTCTATCCTCTGTGATGATGAAATTGTTTTGTACTCAGCGCCGCCGTCACGCGGCCGCCCGTACCTTAGTCTGAAAGCTGACATGATGGCCAGTGTTGGCGAGCCAGCGTGATCATGCGACGCGGGAAATGCAAAGCGCGTCGGCCGAGCTTAATTCGCTAAACTGTGATGACCATGCCGATGTTCGTCCTTGCCGCGCTGACCGCACTGCTGCTCGCGGCCCTGTTCCTGCCGCAGCGCCTGCGACGGCAGCGCCGCGCGCGTCGCTTCCGCCGCCCTGCGCCACTGGCATGGCCGGCGATGCTCGAACGGCTGGTGCCGCTGTACCGCAATCTGCCGGTGCCCCTGCGCACTCAATTGCATGGGCATATGCAGGTCTTCCTCGCCGAGAAACGCTACATCGGCTGCAATGGCTTGGTGGTCGATGCCACCATGCGTCACTGCATCGCGGCCCAGGCCTGTATGCTGCTGCTCAACCGCGATACCGATTATTTTGCTGATTTCACCAGCATCTTGGTTTATCCCGAGTCGTTCGTGGTGCCGGTGGTCCGGCGTGACGGCGCGCTCGAAACCCATGACGAAGAACTGCGCAGTGGCGAGTCCTGGCAACGCGGGCCGGTGGTGCTGTCGTGGGCCGACATCCAGCACAACATGGCCAACGCTGGTGATGGCCACAACGTCGTGCTGCACGAATTTGCGCACAAGCTCGACGAAGAAAACGGCGCACTGGACGGTGTGCCGGCGTTAGCCGACGACGAAACCCAAAGCGCATGGATGGACGTCCTCGGCCGTGAATACGATCTATTGCGCCTGCGCGCACGCAATGCCACCGACGGTGTGCTCGATGACTACGGTGCGACCTCACCGGCCGAATTTTTCGCAGTCACCACCGAGGCCTTTTTCGAGCGCGGCCGCGAACTATCGGCGCGTCACCCACACCTGTACGAAACTCTACGCGGTTATTTCCAGCTCGACCCGGCAAGTTGGGCCACGACCGTACCTTGAGAATCTGTGCTGTGCGCAGCTCACGCTGGCAGGGCCATCATTGACAAAAAGGAGAAAGATCCATGAGCGAGTTCGACATCAACGAAACGCTGCGTGCACTTGAAACCGGCAAGGTTCCGGACTGGATTACCGATCATCTGCGCCTCTACCGCGAGAGCAGCGGACGTGAAGGCCATCTATTCGATGCAAGCTTTGCCGGCGGCGGCAAGGCCATACCAACCTTACTACTCACCACCACTGGCCGCCGCAGCGGCGCCCGCCACACCATGCCCTTGATCTACGGCGCCGTCGATGACGCTTACGTCATCATCGGCTCCAAGGGTGGCGCACCGACACAGCCCGCGTGGTATCACAACCTGCGCGCAGAACCGCAGGTCGAACTGCAAGTCGGGCCCGAAGTATTCGCCGCCCATGCGCGCGTCGCAGAGGGGACAGAACGCACGACACTGTGGCAACACATGGCCGCCCTCTATCCACCCTTCCTTGAGTATCAGAGCAAGACCACGCGCGAGATCCCGGTGGTGGT
>JANMJF010000587.1:0-4327 GCA_031371245.1 Pseudomonadota bacterium
GCGGCCGCGCGCGCCGGCGCGCCGGTACGGCTGTTGGTCGATGGCGGGCACAGCGTGCGGGTGCTGGTCGGTGGCCGCCCGACGCGGCAGTTCATCATCTCAGCACCAGGCGCGAACGGGCGGCCGGCGTTGGAGCGGGCCATCCTGCGGCGCCTGTGTGCGATGGCGGGTTGCGCGGCAGCAAACCCGCTGCTGGCCAGCGGCGAGCCAGCCTCGACGGCGGTTCGAATTACGGCGCCGGGTGCTCGGTCCGCACTGTCGCTACCGCTCAAGCCGCTCGCGCCACGGCTCGTCACTACGCTCGCGAGCGGCGACGACGGCTTGCGTTGTGCGCAGGACGAGGTGCGCCATCATGTTCTGTACGACAATGCCTGCAAGGCCTTGCTGGGCGATGTGCGTGCCCTCGTCACGGCGCTTCATGCGAGTGCCCGTCGCGGTGTCATCATCGACTGGCGCATGCCAGCACGGCCCTATGCAACAGGCACGGACTACGCCATGGCCGTCAACGAGCGCGGCGACACAGTCAGCCTGCCGATGGCGGCGCTGGCCGAGGCGCCGGCATTGCTGCTCGACATTCTGCCGTGGGCCCAGGGGCGCCTGTTCGGTCACTTTCAGACGCTCGTGTTGCACCCGCCGGGCCGGCTGGTTTACAGCGCGGCCGTCGTGCAGCGCTGAGGCGTGCTGCCACCTAAAACATTCGCACGAGGAGGGAACCGATGTTGAAACGATTTGTTGTTGCGCTCGGTCTGTTGGTCGCGAGCAGCGCGGCCTTGGCCGTATCGGAAGGGCGTTACCAGGCGATCCCCATAGATCCGGGTGAGGGTTATGGTGCGGAGAAGGCCTTGATCCTCGATACCGTGGCCGGCCATTTATGGGTGTGGATAGAAAGTCCGACGGTCGATACCGACCCCGGCGGGCGTTTCCTGATCTATCAAGGCCAGCTGGTGCCGGGCAAGAAAATGGGCGACATCATTGAGAAGCAGGAATGGCCGCCCAAACCCACCACGGACACCCCGCCGGCGATCAAGACCGACAATCTGCCGGCGCCCAAGCAACGATCCCGTTGACCCTCAGCACGGTTTTGCATTGTGCTGGCCAAGTGCGCTGTAATCGACCCTCTAAGCAAGGGGAGATGAGCGATGCCGAAATTGACCGACGCCGAACGGGATAGCTTCCTGGCCGGTTCCAATCTGATCATGAACATTGCGACTGTCGACGTCGATGGCGCGCCGCTGGTGACACCTATCTGGTTCATCCACGAGGATGGCCGCATCTGGTTCACACCGCGCCAGCATTCCGAGTGGTTGCGCCACATTCGCCACGACGCGCGCGTGGCCTTGAGTATCGACGAGCCGGTCATCCCCTACCGCAAGGTGGTGCTGCGCGGTCGTGCGCGAGACGACATCGAAGTTGGCAACGACGACCAATGGCGCGATCGCTATCGACGCATAGCCCATCGCTACATCCCGGTCAAGGACGCCAATGCCTATGTCGATGGCACCGACGACCAACCGCGCGCCCTGTGTTCGGTGTCACTTGCCGAGAGCGAAGTGCGCAGCTGGCGCATGCCCCACGGCGATGAGGCCTACGACGGTATCTGGGCCAAGCGTTATTGGACCAAGGACGCCAAGGTCAAGCAGGCAGCCCCGCAGGTCTTCGACAAGAGCGTGTGAGACGCTGGCCGGACGCCGCCATGAATAACCTCGCCGCCGTCGATTCCAATTACGCCTGGGCGCGACTGGTCGCCTGCCTGGCGCTGACGACCGTTGGCAGCGCCGGCATGTACGTGGTGGTGGTTGCCTTACCGGCCTTTCAGGCTGAATTCGCCATCTCCCGCGCCGGTGCCTCGTTGCCGTTCACGATGGTCATGCTCGGCTTCGGTATCGGCGGCATCGTCAACGGTAAGCTGGTCGACCGCTTCGGTGTGATGCGGCCGATAGCCCTTTCCATCTTGGCGCTGGGCTTGTCCTATTTCGGCGCCGCCCATGCGCCGAACTACGCGGTGTTCTGTCTCATGCATGTTGCCATCGGCTGGTTCGGTTGTGCGGCGGTGTTCGGGCCCTTACTCGCCGACATTTCCAAGTGGTTCACCAAGCGTCGTGGTATCGCGGTCGCCATCGGGGCGAGTGGCAACTACGTCGCCGGCGCACTATGGCCACGGCCGCTCTTACACCTGCTCGATCTCCACGGCTGGCGCGATACCTACATCATGATGGCCGTCGCGAGCATGGCGCTAATGTTGCCCCTGGTCCTGATGTTGCGCGCCAAACCTGAGCGCGGGAATGTGAAGCCGAGCCAGGATGGCTCGGCGGGCACCCCGGCCGCGCTCGGACTCACCCAGGGTTCACTGACGGCGCTGCTGTGCCTGGCCGGAGTCGGCTGCTGCGTAGCCATGGCGATGCCGCAGGTGCATCTGGTCTCGCTCTGTACCGATCTTGGTTTCGGGCCCGCGCGCGGTGCCGAGATGTTGTCGGCGATGTTGGCTTGCGGCATTGTCAGCCGGCTGGCATTTGGCTTTGTCACCGACAAACTCGGCGGTCTGCGTACGCTGCTGATCAGCGGCATGCTGCAGGGCATGGCCTTGCTGCTGTTCCTGCCGGCCAAGGGCCTGCTGGCGCTCTACACGGCGTCGCTCATGTTCGGCCTGTTCCAGGGCGGCATCGTGCCGTCCTATGCGATCATCGTGCGCGAATACTTTCCCGAGGCCCAAGCCGGTGGACGCATCGGCCTGATCATTTTCGCGACTATCGTCGGCATGGCCTTTGGTGGCTGGGGCTCGGGCGCGATTTTCGACTGGAGCGGCTCCTATACCGTCGCCTTCGTGCACGGCATCGGCTGGAATCTGGTCAATGTGTGGGTGACCTTGTTCCTGTTATCACGGGTGCGTGGCGGCAGGCCGTCGTCGCCGCGCGCGCGCCTGGCCGCAGCCTGAGTGGACGACGACGGTAAAGCGGTGTTGAAGCACGGGAGTGCAGTATGAATAAAGACGTTAATTTCGCCGCCATCGCGGCGGTGTTCGACCAGTTGGCGGCGCGCTTCGGTAGTGCCGATCTGCACGATCTGCGTGTGCTCTATCAATTGCCGTGCCTGGCTATCATCGCACCAACTAGCCAAGTGCTGGCCGATAGCGCGGCCTTCGACACCTTGTTCACCACCCTGCTCGAGCGTCTGCGCGGCCAGGGTTTTCATCATTCGGCCTATCGAGATCTCTCAGTCAAGACCCTCGCCCCGACCCTCGTTCTGGCGGCCATGCATTGGACGCGCTATCGCGGCGATGGCACGGTGCTGGAGACCCTGGGCGCGACCTATACGCTGGTGCAAGCCGACGGTGCATGGCGCATTGCCGTCCTGATCGGCCACGGGCCAGACACGGTGCCAGTCATCACTTGAACGACGCAGCGCGCGAGGCTTAAAGCCCTCGGGCCTCGGGCAGTCCCAGCATTAGATTCATGTTCTGCAGCGCCGCGCCGCTGGCGCCCTTGCCGAGATTGTCGAGGCGTGCCACCAGCATCACTTGGCGTTCGGCATCATTGGCGTAGACGAATAGTTCGAGGCGATTGCTGTGATTGAGCGCTTCAGGTTCGAGGAAGCTGCCCTCACGCAACACGCTCTCATCGTTCAATGGCCGCACGGTGACGAACTGCTGGCCGGCAAAATGCGCGGTCAGAATCTCGTGCAACGAGGCGCCGCTGACCGCTATGGCGCATTGGCCGTGGTGCAAGGGCACAAAGACCAGCATGCCGCGTTCGAAATAACCTACGGACGGTGAGAACACCGGCGGCTGATCGAGCAGGCCATGGCTGCCCATCTCGGCCAGGTGTTTGTGGTTTAGCGTGAGGCCGTAGGCGCCGAAATTCTGCGGCGGCGCGCCCGTTGGCGGCTGCTCGTAGCTCTCGATCATCTTGCGCCCACCGCCGGAATAGCCCGACACCGCGTGCACACTGAGCTGGGCATTGGCGGCCAGCACACCGCGCTCGCGCAGCGGCCGTACCAAGGCCAGGAAGCCGGTCGGATAACAACCGGGATTTGCCACCCGTTTCGCGCCGGCGATGGCGGCGCGCTGGCCGGCACTCAATTCCGGAAAGCCATAGACCCAACCCGCAGCAGTACGATGGGCGGTGCTGGCGTCGATAACCGCAGTGCGCGGATTGTCGATCATCGCGACCGTGGCCCGCGCGGCGTCGTCCGGCAGGCACAAGATGACCAGGTCGACCGCATTCACCACCGCTCGTTTGGCGGCCTCATCCTTGGCCTGCTCACGCGGCATACTCACGACTTCCACGTCGATGCTCGGCGGCGCGCCGGTCGGAAAGCGCCACATCTGGTG